>DASPXM010000198.1:0-9860 GCA_035637295.1 Verrucomicrobiia bacterium | reverse complement strand
GCAACAACGCGGGTCGCGTCGTACTGCACCGGCGTTTGATAATCCAACGGTTGGTGAATTCGCCGGCGATTGTAAAACAGTTCAATGTACTAAGATAGTTTCGTTCGAGCGTAATCCCGCCTGATAGTCACGATGATGAATGATCTCTTTTTTAGAGAGCTAAAGAAACTTTCAACGACAGCATTGTCGTAGCAGTTACCTTTGCCACTCATGCAGCATTCGGTTTGAGCAGTTCTAGATAACTTGCGCTAGAGTGCAAAATTCCCAGGTCACTATGATGGATCAGCCCTCTGAATAACGAAACGTCTGATGTTTCAACTTATCAATGGAACCATAGAATGCGGTGAATGCAGAATGACATTCGACATGGCGACGAGTTCAATTGTTATTATTGCGGCGCCAGTCTCTGCGAAAATTGCCTGCTTCGCCATGAGGATGGATGCGGTCTCTCAATTCGAGATGGTTAAGGGTGGCATTTTTGAATTCGATTGTGTCAAGAATTGGTGGGTCGAGGCTTTGTTACCGGCGTCGATCGTTCACCTCTGTGCTGATTTCACAATTCGAGTTCGGTCGCGTTAAGCTTGCTCTTAACCGGTCACGAAGGGGACCAAGCTTCTATGCCCGAGGCGGCGCGCGCCTGATTCATTCACCGTGATCGGTTCGCCGATCAGGGCGGGCGTGCCTTTGAAGTCGATCTGTGTCTTGACCGTAAAAGTAAAACCAGGCTCGATGACGATATCCCTGTCGTGGGCGGCTGGCCCGGGCCCTACTCTCGGCCGGTCGGCGCCGAGACCGTTGGTATGGACCAGCACGCCGCCGCCCTTGGCTCCGCGCGCCTCGGCAAGCCGCACGAATTCATCAATCAAGCCGCCAATGGTATTGCCCGGTTTTACCCAATCTAAAATTCCCCGAAAACATTCGATGGCGATGTTCGTTGCCTGGCGGTAGGCGTCCGCATTCTTGCTGCCAATTAAGATTGAATGGTTGCATTGGGCCCGATAGCCTTGTAGTCGGGCGTCGATTTCCTGGCAAAGCACGCCGCCGTCTTCCATTGCGATCGCAAGCCCCATGCTATTGCTGGCATTGGCGGTTTTATTGTTGGAGCCAAGGGAAAGTCTCGCCGGATAATCGGCAGTGTGCGCGATCAACACTTTGGCCATTTCAATCCAGAGTTCCCCCTCTTCCACGCCGGGCCGGGCGATTTCCATCATCCTTGCGATTGCCGCTTCATTGGCGTCGGTGATTCGCTGGATCACGGCGATTTCTTCCTGCCCTTTGACGATGCGCGAGAATTCCAAGACGTCACTCGCCGGAGCAAAGGTAGCTTCCGGCAGGGCGGTCGAAATGCGCCGCCAGGTTTCAAGCGGGATTGTGCCCTCCGGCATGCGATACTGATCGAGCAAGCCGGTGACGCCGATGCGGCTTTTAGCGAACGCCAGCTCACGCAGCCGTTCGGGAACCAACTTTGAAAAATCGCCCCAGCGGATATCCGAGGGCCACTCGAGATTAGCCGCCCACATGCGGCGCTCGCGTTCCGAGGAGAGAATCGCAGTAACTTCGCCCGAAGCGGGGAAGACCACCCAGGCGCCGCCCTGGACTCCTCCCATCTGGCAAAGGTAACGGGAGTTGGCCTGGGGCTCGCCGACATCCGCCGCCGGCGCCAGCAAGCAGTCTAAGTTCCGCTCACGCATTAACCGGCGCACGCGCTCATAGCGGCGGTCGCGTTCAGCGAGGGAAAATGACGGCAAGCTCCGCTTGCCAGGTGCATCGGTTTGAAATGGATCCACGGGGTTATACGACATCGCGCACCTCAACAGTGAGTGGTTTATTTACCGCGTAGAGTACGAAGGGACACGAAGGTTTCGGATATCTAGGTTCTTAAACTTCGTGCACTTCCAGTCCTTCGTGGTAAGTACGGCCGTCAGGTATTCCTCTCGATAAAATTCATCACTACCTGATTCCAGTCTTGCGGGATCTCCCGATAATGAAAATGGGCGACGTTATTGAAGATGTGCATCTCCGTCTTGTTCGTTTTGGCGCTGATCATTTCAAACAGTTTGATACCGATCGGCACGATCGCCGATGGATCGTCGGCTCCCCAAGTGATCAAGACGGGCATGGTCATTCGTCCTTCTTGGATCCACTGATGGGTCTCGGCTTTATCGCGTTGAAATGTTCGAACGTTGGCCTCCGGATTGACCCCTTCGTCCTCTCTGCCGTCGGTGTTTAAGATTCTCAGAGTTTCCCGCGCCTTTGGCGTGTTGGCCATGAAAACAGCGGCGTCCAAATAATCATCGCTGATGTTGTCGGTGTTGACCGAGAGTTTTCCCCAATGGAAGCGAATGTACTCTCGCAAGTCCTTCGGGCCGTTCGCAAAGAGCTTGTGGCGCCGCTCAGCCATGTCGCCCACCGGCGGTCCCAAGGTGGCGCTGTCGACGATGACCAAGCTCTTACACACTTCCGGATGCTCGAGCGCCAAACGCGCCGCGGTATAACCGCCATTGGATTGTCCCACGACGTGGAACGACTTTACGCCCAGTATCTGGATGAACTGGTAGATATGTTGGACGATGGCGTGCTGCGTGAAATCGTCGAGGCTCTTGGGATTGTCTGTCATCCCGGCGCACAGCTTGTCTGGAGCCAAAACTCGAAACTTTTTTGACAAACCGGCGATGTTTCGGGTCCAGGTATTGGCGCTGCCCCAAGGTGAGAAGCGCGAGCCATGGATCATTAACATGACCTCGCCTTGCCCTTCGTCGTAGTAGCGCGTCCTAATGCCGTTTACGTCGACAAACTTTGCCTGATAAATGACCGAGCCTGTCGCCAACATGGGCGAGGTCCGGGTCGCTGCCGAACTCTGCATAAATTGTCTCCTTCGCCACCAAAATCTGCGCACATCTTATTGCATTGCGCCAAGTTGAATCAAGCATTTATAAAGCATTGAACATCCATTGACTCAATCGGTCCACAATTATATGAACGCCAATCAGGCTTGTCGCACAGTTATAAAGGGGGGCTACACTATGGCGAAGAACAAGCAGAACTCCAAGATCGGACAGACGGGAACAACGTTAAGCCGACGTCAATTCATCCGCTTGACCGCGACATCGGCGGCTTCGTTAGGCGCTCTCTCTTGGCCGCGAGGTTTTCTGTTTGCCGCGCAGGCGGCCAGAAAGCGAATTGTTATCCATACGGAGCGGCCGATTACGAGTCTGGGCTACCACAACCGCCGCGACACCGAGCATGTATCCATGGCTGATGCAGGATTGGTTTTTCAGAATCCGGTGACTTTGGAACGAGTACCCATTCTCGCTGAAGAGTTGCCATCAATTAAAAAGGGCACTTGGAAAATCGACCACCAGAAAAAAACCATGGTGACGGTGTACAAGCTTCGCCCCGGGCTCAAGTGGCACGACGGCAAGCCGTACACGTCGAAGGATTTCGAGTTCGGCTGGCAGATCGCCAAACATCCCGAATTCCCCATGCCCGATCGCCTCGTTCCAGAGATGATTTCTAAGATCGAGACGCCAGACGATCGCACTATCGTGATGCACTGGAACGATCTCTACAACGAGGCCTACGCGGTTCAATATACTCACGTGCGCGCATTTCCGCGCCATCTGCTCCAAGACGCTTTCAGCGCCGGCGACATGAAGGCGTTCGCCAACCTGCCGGCGTGGAACAAGACTTTCGTGGGCGCCGGACCCTATCGGGTGGCCGAATGGGATGGCGGCAACCGCATGGAGCTCGAGGCCTTCAATGACTATGCGCTGGGAAGACCCAAGATCGATCGAGTCAGCGTCCGCTTCGTCGAAGACAGCAATACCAACCTTGCGGCCGTGCTCGCCGGGGAAGTAGATTTCTGCATGCGCAGCACGATCTCCTTCGACGGCGCGATGATTCTGCGCGAGCAGTGGGAAAAAACCGGGAAAGGCAAGGTTCATATCAGCCCGGCCTCTTGGAGTTGGCTCAACCTGAGCCGCGAGAATCCATGGTTCAATGACGTGCGGGTGCGGCGCGCGTTGATGCATGCGATCGACCGCGAGGCGATGGTAAAGAGTATTTTCAAAGGTGAGAATCTCGTGTCGCATTTTTCCATGTCGCGCATTCGCAAGAGCTTCAAGAAGGCTATGGCGGTGGCGACGATCTACAAATATGACCCCGAAAGGGCTAAAAAACTTTTGGTCGAGGCGGGTTGGAAACCCGGGCCGGAGGGTGTCCTGGTCAATGAAAAGGGCGAGCGCTTGGAGTTTGAGTTTCGTTGCCAGGCAGGCAGGCGTGAGCATGAGCAGGCCCAGGCGATTATCAACGACTACTGGAAGAAGATCGGCGTGCGCACCAACATCAAGAACCTACCGACCCGTCTGCTCAACTCGGCGGAAAACCGCAATCGTTGGCCCGGTGCGTATATCGGAACCCACAACGTCACCGTGGAGGAATGGGCGGAGCGCTTCCATACCAAGAATATCCCGACGGCGGAAAACAAATACGCGGTGGAAAACGTTTCCGGTTGGAACGATCCCCGCAAGGACGCGATCCTGGACGAGTTGAACGAAATCATCACACCGGACCGATCCGAAAAATTGCAGCTCGAATTCGTCAAGCTATTTACGGAATATTTGCCGGTCCACCCGCTTTATTACGGCCCTGAGGTCCTCGTCACTAAAAAAGGCCTAACCGGTATCACCCCGCGACAAGAGACCGGCGGGCAAAACTCGAGCACCTGGAACATGCACAAGTGGGACAAGGTTTGAGAAAATATCCGTTCAAACGGTTCAAATCGTTCAAGCCGTTCGAATCGTTTAACCCGCTTGAAAGAGCGAAGCTGTTGAACCAATTAAGCGGTTTAGAACTGGCAAGAATTTAGATTTATCACGGGGTCATGCTCTTCGTGGTGAATAATTATTGAGGTGGAAGCGAGGGTAAAAGATGAAAGTCGATGCCAATGGCGCGGTCGCATTGAATGTGAAGCGGATCGGCCATCTGGATACTCCAGGGGGCGGTCAAGTTCTCGTCCAAGGCAAAACTGCGTTCGTGGGTCATATTGATCCGCCGCACGGAACCTCAATCGTAGATGTATCGGAGCCGACCCGTCCGAGGCTTCTTTCGACTTTGGAGGTGCCGCCCGAAACGCATTCGCACAAGGTCAGAGTATCGGGCGACATCATGGTCATTAATAATGAAAACTACACGCGGCATCAGCAAATCGGCGGCAGCAGGATTCCCGCCGAGCGCACGCGGCTGGAAAGGGAACTCGGACGGCCGCCGACAGATGCCGAGCTCGCCAGCGCTCTCAACTACAGCGTCGCCGATCTAAAATCATTGGTGGAGTCGGCGGCGCGCGGCTATCAGGGAGGTGGCATCCGCATCTTTGATGTAGCCAATCCGCAAAAGCCACGTGAGCTATCCTTTTTTAAAACCGGTGGCAACGGAGTGCACCGCTTCGATTTTGACGGGCGGTATGCGCATCTCTCGACGAGAATGGAAGGGTACGAAGGCTATATTGTCATGATTGTCGACCTGAAAAATCCGAGCCGCCCGGAAGAGGTATCTCGCTGGTGGCTCTCTGGACAATGGGTAGCGGGCGGAGAAACACCTTACTGGGGATACGACCGCTACGAATGCCATCATCCGATGCGTTTTGGCGATCGGCTCTATGTCAGCTACTGCATGGCGGGCTTGGTCATACTCGATATCAGCGATATTGCCAATCCCAAACTCGTAAGCCGGTACAACTATCATCCGCCGTTCTTCAAGACGCACACATATATTCGCGCCCCGTTTGCGATAGGTGGAAGAGACATCGCCGTGGCAGTCGATGAGCAACCGCCACGTCCGCGCCCGGAACAGGTGCCGGCCTTCATGTGGTTCTTCGATGTGACGGATGAAAAGAGTCCGAAGCCGATCTCGGCGTATGCCATGTCTGAGGCGGACACACCGTGGACGCGCGCAGAGCACGGCGGGCGCTTTGGCGCGCACCAGTGTCACGAGCACATGACCGACAGTTTGGTCTACGTAACGTGGTTTAGAGGCGGGCTGCGGATTGTCGATATCGCTGACCCGGCAAAGCCCAAGGAAGTCGGCTACTTTATTCCGCCCCCGGGCAAGAATCAGAAGACGCCGCAATCCAACGACGTGTTCGTTGACACTCAAGGACTGATCTATCTTATCGACCGTTTAAACGGGTTAGATATTCTAGAATATACTGGACCCGCGGGACAGAAATCCGCCGCATAGGAAGGTATGGCTCGCGCAAAGGACGCAAGCGGCGCCAAGAAAGATAGGAGGTTATTCATGAGAACTCGTCGCAAAGCAATGCTGCTCGGAGTTAGTGTAACCACCGTTCTCAGTGTTGCTTCGGTCGCGTCAGGCCAGCGTCTGGGAAAAGACCTTAATGAAATCGTCCAGCTAGCCAATAAGGAACGAAGTGTCCGTGTCGCCACTTCTTGGGAGCCGGAAAATGAAGCGGCGCTCCTTAAAGGCTTCTACCAAAAGTATCCAGCGATCAAGGTTACCACCGACCGCATTAGCGGCATCGAAACTCGCGAGCGCATCCTGAATGAAGCTTTGGCGGGAGTTGTCGAGCACGACCTGGTCAATGTATCGGGGGAATTGCGCAATAATTATGTTAAAGCCGGTGTAATGACCGGGCCCGTCGCCTGGCGGAAACTATTTCCGAACGTGAAGGATGTGCATTTCAGTCCCGACGGTTACTTCGCGGTCAGTGGATTTAGCACCTATATCATCGCCTACAATCCGTCGCTCGTACCGAAGGAGAAAGTTCCCAAAAAATGGGACGACTGTCTGGATCCTTACTGGAAAGGAAAGTTCGTGGTCTTAACCCGTCCCCGAACGTTCACCGGCCTCGCCGCCGGTTGGGGTGAAGAAAAGGCTCTCGCCTTCGCCCGCGCGCTCAAAGATAATCAACCGGTCTGGAAAAGCAGCCAATCGGGAGCGCTCACCCAGGTGGCCATCGGCGAGTATCCAATGATCTGTGGGATGGCTTACCACTCCTTGAAAAGTGTGGTGATGAGGGACCCCAAGGCTAAGATCGCCTATGCTGTGCCCTCCGATCTTCCGTTCCAAATCGGCGAAGCGATGGCGATCATGAAAGGCGCCAAGTCGCCGAACGCGGCATTGGTATTGACCGGCTGGTTGGTGACACCGGAAGGGCAGAAAAACATGGACTTAGAGGGTAGAAGTTCTCCCTTTGTCCCAGGAACCGAGGCCGCGGAGCTGGTGAAAAAAAATAATGCCAAAATTGTTTTTGAAAGTTGGGACGCGCTGCAGCACGAAGCCGATATGGCGCGGAAGATTACCGCGGCCTGGGGATTCCCCAAGGCGAAGAATTGAAGCAGGAAAAACATTTAGCTACAGAGGGCACAAAGGTCACAAAGTAGGGGCGCGATTCATCGCGCCCTCGGACGGACAAGCGAAAGACAGAAAATCGTTTAGCCGCAAAGGCATGCCCTGAGCCCTTCGGCTAGCGTCGTCGCTGAGAATTTACTCAGTGGCAAGCCGCCAGTCAATTTGAAAATGGATAAACCATGAACGCAACCAGAACGATTGCGATCCCTCGTTTCAATCTCCAAATTCTCCGGCGTTTCCGGGGAAACTTTATTCCGTTCGCCTTGACGGGCTTCTTGCTTTTTCTGATCATCATCCCTCTTGCGCGGTTGCTCATCAGCAGTTTTCAGTCTGGTCACCCGGCGATTCCGGAAGGTTGGACGCTGCAGAATTATGTCGCGGCCTACTCGATGCCGCTTTTTTATCAGGCCCTCGGGACGACAATCATAATCTCTGCCATCGGTACTCTGCTCACTCTCGGGATCGCCGTATTGTTCGCGTGGCTGATCGAGCGAACGGATATGCCGCTACGCAACCTCGCTTGGGCTTTGATTCTTATTCCGATGGCGATTCCCGGCGTCCTTTTTGCCCTCGGGTGGGCACTTCTGCTGGCCCCTAAGACCGGGGTTTTGAATATTATCCTACGGAGCGTCTTTGAACCGCTCGGTTTTCCGCTGACCGAGGGGCCTCTAAACATTTACTCCATCGGTGGACTGATCTTTCTCGACGGTCTTCGCGGAGTGACAACGGTTTTTCTGATGGTCGTGGGCGCTTTTCGCATGATGGATCCCACGATGGAAGAAGCAGCACGAGTCGCCAAGGCCAATGGACGGGCCGCGTTCTTTCAGGTTACGCTGCCTGCCTTGATGCCGGCCGTTCTTAGCGCCGCCATCTATTCTTTCATCTCCAGCATGGAATCGTTCGAAGGGCCGCTGGCCATCGGGCTTCCAGGGGGCATTTTTGTTTTGAGCACTTTGATCTATTTCACCACCCGTCTTCAGGCGCCGCTGGACTACGGCCTGGGCGCTGTGTTTGGCGTGGTTTATATGGTCTTGATGCTCGTCTTGCTTTTTGGGTACCGACGAATAGTCCGCTATTCGGAGCGCTATTCGACCATCACTGGGAAAGGTTTCCGGCCTCGGGTCATTCCTATTGGCAAATGGCGCCATCCGGCTCTCGGCATGTTTGTCGGCTACTTTATCGTCACGGTCGGCGCGCCGTTCGTCATTTTGTTCTGGGCGTCTCTGCTGCCGAGTTATCGAATTCCATCGTACGAGGCTTTGAGCCTGGTTTCGCTCGCCAACTACCTGCAGATTTTTTCGATGCCCAAGCTCGGCTCGATTGTCTGGAACACTCTCCTGCTGATGGTCATCGCAGCGACAGCGACCATGCTACTCGCCTTCTTTGTTTCATGGGTGATCGTGCGCACGGAATTGAGCGGCAGGGGCGCGCTCGATGCGGTAACATTCTTTCCCCATGCCGTTCCGGGAATTGTCATCGCCTTGGCCTTGATGATGGCCTATCTCAGTCCGCCCCTAAAATATCTCGGCATCTATGGTACGCTTTGGATTCTCGCGATGGGGTTCATCGTAAGCTACATCGCCTTTGCGACCCGGCTGATGAACAGCGCGATCATTCAGGTGCAGAAAGAGTTGGAACAGGCCGCGTACGTTTGCGGCGCTACCCCCACGCGCACTTTGCTCGCGATCACTTTGCCGCTGCTCTTCCCGGCCTTTGCCGCGGGTTGGGTTTGGGTGGCGGTCCATGTGTTACGGGGGTTTTCCATCCCCTTGATGCTATCGAGCAAGAACAATGAGGTTTTTGCCGTATCGCTGTGGGAATTTTGGGATCGAGGACTGATATCCACCGCATCCGCCCTCGGGGTTTTGCTCATCGCGGTTTTGATCCCTCTGACGCTCATCATGCGCCGTTTCATCCTCCGTGTAAGCGCTCAGGAAAGGTAAGACTGATTTATGAGAGTGAATGTAAATGGCCTGGGCAAAACGTTTCAGACCATGGACGGAAGGGTCGACGCGATTCAGGACCTTAGTTTTGAGGTCGAGCCGGGTCAATTTTACACGTTGCTCGGACCGAGCGGATGCGGCAAGAGCACGACGCTTAGATGCCTTGCGGGTCTGGAGCGCCCGGATCAGGGCGAGATCAGAATCGGCGACCGAATCGTATCGTCTCCGACGGTTTTTCTGCCGCCAAACGAAAGGCCCATCGGCATGGTGTTTCAATCCTACGCGATTTGGCCTCACATGACGGTTTTCAACAACGTGGCCTTTCCGTTGAAGCAGCAAAAGGTGCGGAAGAACGAGCGGGAGCGACTGGTCATGGAAGCGCTCGCGCTTGTGCAAATGAAAGATCTAGCGCACCGGCCGGCGCCCTATCTCAGTGGCGGGCAACAGCAGCGAGTGGCTCTGGCGCGCGCGCTGGTGTCCGAGCCTCAGGTATTGCTGTTGGATGAGCCGCTGAGCAATTTGGACGCCAAACTGCGCGAGGAGCTCAGA
>DASPXM010000197.1:0-11931 GCA_035637295.1 Verrucomicrobiia bacterium | reverse complement strand
GCCGCAATAACGCATTCGCTTCCGTCGTGATGATCGTGAAGGAGTAAAGCTCCTTATCGCCAGCCGGGTCTCGCCAATAATCCCACAGCGCGGCAAAGGCGAACGGCACACGGCTTTTGAGGTGAATCCACATCGGAACCTTGCGGTTGCCCTCTCTTCGCCACTCTAAAACCCGTCGGCAGGAACTAAACATCGCCGTCTCGCAACGAGCTGCTTGAAAGATGGTTTTTCGAGCAAGGTTTCGGCACGAGCGTTGATCATGCGCTGCCCGACCGAACGGTCTTGCGCCCATGATGGAACCAAGCCCCAGCGCATCGGCCTAATTTCGTTGCGGTCTTGCTTGCGAATAATTACCGGCACGTCTTGCGACGGCGCGATGTTGTACCGAGGCGCAAAGCCGGGGAAATCGCCGCGAAGGTTCCAAAAAGCCATTATGTCGCGGTACTGAAATGAAGCGCCGAAACGACCACACATAGTGGATCTTCCCTAGGGGCAAAGATACTGACTCACATTGATTTCGCAAGCTGAAAGTAGGAGAACCAGCTACAGGAGGCAATTTATGCCGAGAGAAAAAGGAAAGAAAGAAAACTCGCGGAACTAAAAAAGTTCGTAAGGCAACAAAGAAACAGCGCCAAAACAGGATCAGCAAATCAGGCAAGCCAAAAGGTGAGGAAAACAAACCGACCACATTTCCGTTTCTTAGGAGTTGACCCTCTGGCTTGCTGCCCACTGCTAAACCAGTCGCGCGAGGCATCACTTCAGTGAAGCCGCTTCAACACGGCGAGGTAGTTCGCCCGCTCGGTGCCTAATTTGTATTTGAACTCCGCGTCAGTAAAGACACCCTTTTCGATCAAAAGCTTTACTGTAGCGTCTGTCATGTGCAATCCTGGCAACCTCAGCTGCAACTCGACGGGCGAGACTCAGCGTTCTTGACGACGACTGTTCCAGCGGTATACCTCTGCGACTTCGTCTCGGCTCCGCGAGCGGTAATTTCGTAAACACTGATGTAAGCGATTTTTCCTGCATCGGCTCGACGCGGACTTCTATGCGGCGAGCCGAATAAATCATGCCGCCCGTCTGCGCATTCTGTCGCGGTGCACTGATTTTTCCTCCTCGGCGGGTGTACCTAGGGTCTCGCGCAGTCCGCGTCGAACGTACTCCGGGTCGAGGCCCAGGAGGTCGCATACGTTGTCGAAGGAAAAGATCCAATCGTTACCCCCACGCATAATCCACTCCTCCGCGTCACGGAACCGTTTTTTGCCGTTCGCATCGTGCGCCCGACTGTATTTGCGATATTCCTGAACCGCGTCTTCAAGAATCGCAGCGAGGAGCGATTTCTCCGGTTCGAGGTGCTCGCTGCGGCGAAACGTATCCAAGTACTGCTGCACCATTGAAGTGTCGCCAGTCGTGATGGTGAAATTATTTTCCGCCATTGCGCTTACCTCCTTCCTGCGCTGCAAGCTGACATCCTGTAAAAGTGCAAACGACATGCCAATGTTTTTCGCGCGGGCGAATACCGTACGCTTTGGAACTTACGAAAAAGTGCTCTCCAGCGCGAATCAAAAAGTAGGTTTTTCGGCGCAATTGGTTAGCAATTGCCGCTGGAGTATCGAAGTCGGGCGCAGAGACCTGACAGATGACAATATGCGGATGAGTGTTGCCGTGGTTACAGCAGGAATCGCAGGCCAGACAGAGACCGAAGATGGCTCAGTGTTCGGAAAAGACGTAGAGGTGAGACTGTCTCTTCAATCTTTTAAATGGTGCTTCTTCCCTATTGAGTTTTCTACAGCAGGAGTATGAAACGACCCTGGTCCCTTGCAGTTTTCCTGGGTGGGGTCCGAATGGGAGTTGGCCAAGCACGCAAAGACACAGATCAGTCCGGTCAAAGGGATAATTGCCTTGAAACGCACACAGTTCATCTTTTGCCTCGTGGCAAAAACAACGATGCCCAATGTCTTCACCTTCAGAACGGCGCGATAGGGCGAATGAGTTTCGTCCAATGTCGGGAACTTTCCTGGCCGATCAGTCCGATTTCTACACTACACGCGAATGGATTAACCTCCATTATTCGGATCAACATCTGATTTGCGAAATCCTGGAACCTTGGTCCGATTTCTATCTGCCAACATGCTTGCCTCCTCCCTTAGAAGCAATGCGGAGATGCAGAGCGTTACTTTTTTCTTGCTGATCTTCGATGATCTTGGCGAGTTCGAGAGCATATTTTGATCTATCGTCTTTATTCATTTAATCGCCTTTTACGTTTATAATTTGTTTCAAAGTATGATCGACTTTTACGAGTTCTTTCGAATTCTCCATGACTTCAATGCTTATGCACAAAAGATTGTAGACAATCGTCCTTACCAGAAAAAAGACCAACTCGTTTCAAGGAAGATCATTCCGCAAGCCACCTACAATAAGATTAAAGATCGGATAATCGCCATGCAGGCCGGCAAGAGCTAACGCGCACCGGATTAATTACCGAAATTATCCACGCGCAATTGCCCGCGAGCGGTGAAGTCGTGCCCGCAATAGCCACAGATGCGAGCGCCAGGGTCAACCCGGCGCACGCACCTCGGGCACTCTTAACCGATTGCTCGTCTAGAAAAAGCGCCACGACCAACGCGAGACCCGGCAGTAGAACGCCAGCAATAAACCAAACCGTCGCACTACAACCTTTGTCGCTCGCAGCCTTGGCGGTGGCCGCAGCTAGGACGAGCACTAAAATCACGGCAAGCAAGACGTATCCGGTTTCGGGAGTCATGGCTTTCTCACAAAATGACAATATACAACGCCATATAGAAGGAGCGTCAGAAAGGGACGTTAGCGAGGGAAAAGATTAATCACTTCAAGCAAGCGGTGTCAATCCACAATCACAATCCTATTAGACTTGCGCCAGCGATTCCTACCCGGTAATCTGATTTGTTTTTCCATGCTGACAACAGAACTTGCTATAGCTGAGCGCGTCCAGCCACGATTCATTGAGCCGATGTACGCCGAAGCGGTTCGGGAACTGCCCGACGGCGACTTGTGGACCTATGAAGCAAAATTGGATGGCTACCGGTGCCTTGTGGCCAAGCGCAGCAACGGCGTTGTCCTTTGGTTACGTCGAGGAAATGGATTTACATCCCGATTCCCCGAGATTGCCCATGCTTGCAAGAAGCTCCCACCCGATACGCTCATCGACGGCGAAGTGATTGCAATCGATGACACGGGGCGCGTCTCGTTCAATGCCTTGCAACACAACGGCGCCAAGGCGTCCGTTCAGCTCTACGCCTTCGACGTGCTTGTCCACCAGGGCCGCAATGTACTGCGGTTACCGCTCGAAACGCGGCGCGAGCTACTGGCCGACGCACTAGCTACGGTCGATTACCCGGTACTTCGTTCGACGCCTTTCGACGCCAAGCCTGCGGATCTCATCCGCGCAGCGAAAGAGCTAGAGCTTGAGGGCATTATCGCCAAGCGAAGGCTCCTCTTACGAGCCGGGGCGGCGGAGCGGAGCGTGGCTCAAATTCAAGATCAACCGCTCGCAGGAGTTCGTCATCGGCGGCTACAGGAATGAGAACTTTAGGAACTTGTCGAGCAGTTTCAACTTGAAGTCCTTGTGTTGTTCGCGAAGTTCGCTTTCAATGTGGGCCGCGTTGCGTTCGTAGATTACCAGAGCGCAACCAATCGTGACCAAGAAACCGCCGAAGGGGAGCGGCGAAAAGCAAAACGCTCCACAGTGACCACAGGCCCGTTAGGTTAATGACAGTTACCAAGAGCGCGATGCCACCGAATGAGAGTGTGACCAAAGTTTTGTCATGCTCCATTTTGGTCTGCATCCAGGCCGCCAACATGACCGAATAGTGAGCTACGTTTTTGCCCTTTAGCTCTTCGAGCAATCGCTTGTCTTGTTCGTCTTTGCTTTCAGATGTCACGGAGAGACCTCAACTTAGAAAGTTGCGGCGCATTCTTCCACTTTACGAGCAGGCGAACAATAGAAATGAATCCAGAGGAGAACAGGCGGACTGTCCCATGGCTAGTGAGTGGCAGTGTTGGCCTTTTCGTGCCACTCTTCGTGTTTTTCTTTGCAGCGAACGTGGAACCAGTGCAAGCGCGGGCAGAGCAGAAATTCGTCGCCGTCCTGGTTTGGCCCAACTAAACTCGCAGGAGACGGGCGGGTGCTGCCGCTCAAAGGTGAGCTACTCGAAGTGATCGAGCGGGCGCGGGACAAGCGCCTAATTGGCTGCCCGTTTATGTTTCATCGCAATGGGAAGCGCATCGGAGACTTTCGTAAATCGTGGCGGAATGCCTGCAAAGCCGCCAAGCTCAACGGGCAACTCATCCATGATTTTCGACGAACAGCAGTCAGAAACCTGGTTAGCGCCGGGGTGCCGGAAGGCGTGGCCATGAAGCTGAGCGGCCACAAAACCCGCAGCGTTTTTGAACGCTACAACATTGTGAATGAGGCTGACTTGCTGGAAGCGACGGAGAAGCTCCAAAGCCACTTGAACAAACAACCAAGGAGCGGCACGGTCGTGGACATCTCGACGACTCGAAAACAGTGTTAGTTTAAACGAAATACGGACAGAAGACGGACAAATCAAGCTGCTAGAGCAGATGACTTTTGGCGGACACTCGCCTAAATGCTTGAAAAAATGGTGGGCCGCCGGAGACTCGAACTCCGGACCCGCTGATTAAGAGTCAGCTGCTCTACCAACTGAGCTAGCGGCCCATCACGGTGTGAATCAAGATTGAGGATGGAGGATCGCGATCCTCTATCTTCCATCATCCATTCTCGCCCAACCTAAAAAAGATGGGGTGAGTGAAGGGATTTGAACCCTCAACCCCTGGAGCCACAGTCCAGTGCTCTAACCGTTGAGCTACACTCACCACAAAATCAAAGACCAATCTTGGCGCGCCAGAAGGGATTCGAACCCCTGACCTACGGCTTAGAAGGCCGTTGCTCTATCCAGCTGAGCTACTGGCGCCAGACATAGTAATGAGCGCTGAGGACTGAGCGGAAAGTCCCCTCCGCTCCGCATTTTCTCAGCACTCAGCACTCATGGCTCACTACTGCTTGATGGTCGGGGCGAGAAGATTCGAACTTCCGACCCCCTGCGCCCAAGGCAGGTGCGCTACCAGGCTGCGCTACGCCCCGTCATTTGACCTCGGTCATTCTACACAGGGACTACGTGAAATCAAGGTTTTGAAGTTAAATCAACCAGCCGTGGCAATGCTTCTGCGAGTCTTTTCAGCGCCTTGCCGCGATGGCTCACGGTCGCTTTGGTTGCTCGGTCAATCTCTCCGAAAGTCTTGCCCAATGGCGGATAGAAAAACAGCGGATCGTAGCCGAACCCGCTCGAGCCTCGGCGGGCAAATCCGATCCGCCCTTCGCAGGATTCGCGCACGGTCCAGTGCTTCATCCCAATTGATTTGGGGGCGCACAATGCCAGAGCGCAGACAAACCGTGCTGTCCGATGTGCTTCGGGTACGTTTTCTAATTCGCGGAGCAGTCGGTCATTATTCTTTTCGTCATTACCCTCCTCGCCGCAATAACGAGAGGAATAAATTCCGGGAGCGCCATTCAAAGCATCGACTTCTAAACCGGAATCGTCAGCCAACGTAATCCTATGTGAGAATTCTGCCAGCGTTCGCGCCTTCTTGAGCGCATTTTCTTCAAACGTTGCGCCGTCCTCGACAACCGTTGGCCAGCTCGGCAAACTCGCCAGCGGCAGAATCTTGATAGGAATTTTGCTGAGGAACGCTTGTACCTCGGCGAATTTGCCTTGGTTGGTCGTTGCAACGAGCAGTTCAATCACGCTTGACTAATTTCACGCGAGCTCGGTGATGACTTTCTTTTGCGCCTTGAGCAGCTCTTTGATGCCCTGCTGAGCGATCTCGGCCATGCGCTCCATCTGCTTCTTAGTGAAAGGTGAATTCTCGGCGGTACCTTGAACCTCGATGAATTTCCCCGATCCGGTCATGACGAAGTTCATGTCGACGTCGGCCCGGCTGTCTTCCTCGTAGCAAAGATCCAAACAAATCTTGCCGTCAATGATACCGATGCTCACCGCAGCGACGGAGTCTTTGATCGGGTCGGCGCCGATAATGCCGCGATGAAGCCAGCCGCGCATGGCTTCCACCAGCGCCACGTAAGCTCCTGTGATCGCCGCGGTCCGGGTTCCGCCATCGGCTTGGATCACGTCACAGTCAATCCAAATTGTGCGCTCGCCGAGGCTCCTCAAATCCGCGATCGCTCGCAGGCTGCGGCCGATCAAACGCTGAATCTCATGGGTCCTGCCGCCAACTCTGCCGCGAGCTGACTCGCGACCGATGCGCGTCTGCGACGAGCCCGGTAGCATGCCGTACTCCGCCGTGATCCAACCTTTCCCGCTGTTGCGGAGAAACTGCGGCGCGCGCTCTTCAAACTTCGCCGTGCAAATGACTTTGGTGTCACCCATCTCGATCAAGACCGAACCGTCGGCAGTTTTGATATAACCCGGCGTGATTTTTAGCGGCCGCAGCTGTGATAGTTTTCGTCCATCCGTTCTCATCGGTCATCCAGTCTGAAGGTGTTCAAACAATTCAAGCCGTTCAAATCGTTCAAACCGTCTATGGGACAGCATTCGTGCTCCACTTTTGCCTTTTTACTTTTTAATTTTGCCTTTTCTATCCTAACTATTCAGATGAAATACCACCATCTTTAGTTCACTCATCTCCTGCACAGCATACCTCGGACCTTCTTTGCCGAAACCGGAATCTTTGAGTCCGCCGTAGGGCATCAAATCGACTCGCCATTGCGATCCCCAGTTTACGTGAAGGTTGCCGGCTTCCGCTTCGCGTGCGAATTTCATTGCCCATTCGACGTTGTCCGTGAAAATGCCGGCGGCGAGCCCATAGACACTGTCGTTCGCTAGAGCGATCGCTTCCTCAATCGTGTCAAAGGGCGTCACGGCTACTGCCGGCCCGAATAGTTCGTCGCGAGAGATACGCATCTCCGGGTTCACGTCCGCAACAACTGCCGGCATATAAATGGCGCCGCGTCTTCCGCCGCCGGCAACGAGACGAGCGCCACTTTTAACCGCTTCGTTGATCCACTCGTCGACACGAACCGCTTCGCTTTCCTTTACCATGGGACCGACGTTCGACTTGTCGTCGAGTTGATTTCCTGTCTTCAGGGCTTCAACTTTCGGTTTCATCGAGCTCAACAAATCGCCGTAAACTTTCTTTGCCGTTAGCACCCGTTGAGTCGAGATACACGTTTGGCCGGCATTGCCATAGCCGGTCATCGCCAAGACGGTCGCAACTTTGTCCAAGTCAGCGTCGGGCATGACAATCACCGGACTGTTCGAGCCGAGCTCCATCGTAACTTTTTTAATTCCCGCGGTGCGACAGATTCGCTCGCCGACTTCCCGGCTGCCGGTGAAGGTGACCTTGCGCACGCGGCGATCGGCGACCAGGGCGTCACCAATTTCACCGCCCGATCCGGTGATGCATTGAATACCTTCGGGCGGGAGTCCTGATTCGAGCAAGATCTCCGCGAGCTTAAGCGCCGAGAGCGGCGTATCGGACGCTGGCTTGACGATGACTGAATTGCCGGCGGCCAACGCTGGACCGACTTTGTGAGCCACTAGGTTCAACGGAAAATTGAACGGTGCGATGGCGGCGACAACGCCGCAAGGCACGCGCAGCGTGAAGCCGAATTTCTTCGACCCGGTTGGGTCCGCGTCTAGCGGCACCGTCTCGCCGTGCAACCGCTTGGCTTCTTCCGCCGAGCCCATGATGGTTTCGACGGCTCGGCTTGCCTCGCCCCGTCCCTCGGCAATGATTTTGCCCTCTTCCGTGGAGATGAGCCGGCCCAGCTCTTCGTTGCGCGCGGCCATGGTGTCCGCCGCCTTGCGCAAAATTTTCCAGCGCTCGTAACTTGAAAGTTTTGCCATCACTTTGGCGCCGCGTTCGGCGTAGGCAAGCGCTTTTTCCAAGTCGCCGGCATCAGCCCGCGGCACCGTGTCTATTACGAAATTATCGAAGGGATTCCTGACTTCGATCTTTTTCGGCTTATCGATCCAGCTACCAGCGATAAAATTTTTCACGACATAATCCTCCGGTTTGAATCTCAAATCTCAGATTTCAAACTTCACACACTGCAACTTTAATTTTTCATTTTTAATTTTCTCTCCGCCATCCTCAATCTTCCATCCTCGATCCTCGGCCCTCATTCGCCCGTCTCCGGCGTCTTGCGGTAGAAACTTCTTCCGTAGGCGCGATGAAACGCTGTCCATCTCGATCCCGGCTCTTTTTCCGGCATGTTTTGAATCGCCTGGATCTTGCCGTCGAGGTCGTCGAGAGAATGAAGAATAACGGCTTCCAACGTCTGCGGCAATTTGGGCGAGCCGAACTCATAGGCGCCATGATGGCTGACCAGCAAATGTTTAACCAACATCGCCAATTCTTGAGGGAAGTCCGGAATCGCCGCGATCTTGTGACTCACCATTTCGACTTCCATGACCAAATGCCCCAAAAGCTGCCCCTTGTCGGTGTAATCCACTGCGCGCTCGAAAGAAAACTCATACACCTTGCCGATATCGTGAAGAAAACCACCGATCAGTAAGAGATCCACGTCAATGCCGCGATAGTTCTCGGCAACCTTGAGGATGAGCCGCAGTAGCGAGAGTGTGTGTTCCAACAATCCGCTTATATAAGGATGGTGAATCGTTTTGGCGCCAGGCGCTTGTTTCAACAGATGCATCAGTTCCTGATCAGCGAAACACGCCTCGACCAGAGCCAGGAGATGTGGGTTTTTGATGGTTCGGAGAATTGCCTGAAGTTCTTCCAGCATAGCGTCCGGCTCGAAGGCGCTCTTTGGTAGAAAGTCTTCCGCGGCGACCTGCGATTCCTCGACGCGCAAGACATCGTGCACGCGGATTTGCATTTTTCCTTGATACAAAGTCGCCTGGCCGCGCACGCGGACAAAATCATTCTTATCGAATCCTCGCGTTAAGTCGTCCGCCCTATCCCACACCCGCGCTTCGATTTCGCCGCTGCGGTCGAGGAGTTTTAACGTCAAGTAACTATTGCCTCCCTTGGTGACCCCGTAATTTTTCGCTGCGACCAAAAACAGACCGTCCACCGACTGGTTATCGCGAATATCGGCGGCGTAAAGAGATTTCATACGGATATCCTCGGCTCGTTACCTAAGTGTATTGGCGAGATCGTAAAGCGATCGGACCAAGAAGCGCTGCAGAAACATAACGGCAAGCCAAACGACGATCGGCGAAACATCGAACCCGCCGATGACAGCGATCGGCAAGCGACTCCGCACTCGTTCCAGTACGGGCTCGGTCGCCGCGTAAAGGAATCTGACGATTGGATTGTCGGAGTCGGCACGCACCAAAGAAACCACGATGCGACCGACGAGAATCCAAAAATAGGCAAAGAGCAAGTAGTCGAGAACTTGAGCAACCGCAAGGAGCAAATTGGCGAAAATGAACATCGAAGCTCATTGGCTCCTCGGGCCGAACAGCGCTGTGCCGATACGCACAATCGTCGCCCCTTCTTCGATCGCTACAGTGTAATCATGCGTCATGCCCATCGACAGCTCTCCGAGATCGACATTGGGCAAACGTAACTCCTTTAATTTTTCCCGCAACTCGCTGAGCTCGCGAAAGTACGGCCGCACCTCGTTCAGTTTTTTGCGAAATGGCGGCACAGTCATCAGTCCCGCGACACGCAAGTTCGAGAGCGTCGCCATCCCTTCAACCAGTGCGATGAGCTGCTCTTTGGCAATCCCGCTCTTGCTTTCCTCGTTACCCAGATTGACTTCGACGAAAATCCGCACGGTCTTTGCGCGCTTGCGGGCTTCCTTGTCGAGGGCGCGCGCCAGCGCCAGATTGTCCAACGATTCGATAACATCGAAAAGCTCGATGGCGGCCTTGGCTTTGTTGCGCTGCAAGTGGCCGATCATATGCCATTCGGCGGATTCCGAAATTCGTTCCTTCTTCTCCTTGGCTTCTTGAACGTAGTTTTCACCGATCAACTTCACACCAGCCCCGATCGCGGCCCGGATCGCCTCGAAGCTTTGCGACTTCGATGCGCCGAGCAGCTTGATGTCGTTCGGATTCCTACCGCATTGAGCCGCCGCTTCGTTCATCCGAGATAGAATTTCACGGTAATTGGCGGCGACATCGACCATGAGGGCCTTTGCTTACCATATTGGGAATAAGAATTCACTCTCGGCCGCCCTCGTACTGTTGAACGAAGGCGGGAATAAAGCAATGTCGCCACGACCTGACCATGGACCTGTATGCGCCTCGAATCTTAATCCAGATTGGCGCAAACTTCGGCGCCTCAGGAGCGGCGGATTTTAGCTTCGACGTCGAAGCCGTTTGGGAGCGGGTCGTATTCTTAATGTAGATAGAGACGAAGGGACGAAGAGCAATGGTTGAACACTGTCCGCGGGTGCAGTAGTAGTGGCTGGACTCGAACGACGATTCGTATGGCTTTCGAATATCTCCCCGTCATGGCCCAGAACTCGGCGCCCAAGTCGCCGCGTGTCCTAGTCGCGCCATCGAAGCCGGCGTGGTGCCCGGTAAAAAATCCTGTGAGCCAATCGCGCACCGCTTTATTAAGCAGTGCCGCGCTTAGGCTTGCCACTCAACAACCTTTCATCCCCCGCGAAGATCTGAGCTATCGGCGCATAGACTCTGATCCCGACGCCGGAGAAATCATCATCGACCACCATTCAGGAATCGGCCGCGTTCCCAAGCAGGACCCCGAGATCGTTTTTCCGCGCAGCGCATTGGCAAGTTTGGCGGCGAGCAAAGTCATTGGCAGCCTCTCACCGTTTCACTTTTCTTTCATGGGCGGCCTGCGACAGCACGAGAAAATCGAAAACGAACTCGCTCCCGCTATCGCTGAAGAGCTAAAACAGTCGGAAGTCGATCTTGCGTTGCTCGTACCTTATTGACCCTTCTGCCACGAGACCGTCGGTCTCATCGCTCACGTGATCGAGAGCCATGGAATTCCGACCGTGGTGATCGGCACGGCGCACGACATCATGAGCCAGGTCAGACCGCCACGCGCAGTGTTCGTTGATCATCCCGTCGGCCGCACCTTTGGACCACCACGCGATCGGCAACGCCATGAAACCATTCTCGCCAGAACTCTGGCCGAGTTACCGCATTTCACGCGACCCGGGGCGATACGCGACCTCGGCTGCAATTGGTCACCGGATGGCAACCGCGCCTGGGAGGATGAGTTACGCGCGGAAATGTTGCACGACCGTTGACACTCGCTAGATTTTCATAGTTAATTGCCGGCGAGAAAAGTCCAAGCACCAAGGAAGTTGAATGCAGCTGTTGCGCAAAGCTTTCGTCGAAACTCTCAAGGACTCGACTTTATCGCCGACGCGAAGAAATCCCGATACCGATCCACTGACCGGCGAAAAGATCGTCCTACAACTATTCAAGATGGACGCGGGCTCTGGTGAACCAACTGAAAGACATATTGAAATAATCCGTCTAATAAACTGAGGCGTGGCAATTAATAGAAGGAGAAGACATGCGACAAGGTGCGTTAAAATTATCGGCTTACATGTTTCTGATCCTCAGTCTGTGGACAACCTCCGTCTTCGCGCAGGATGGTTTCTATAAGGGCAAGGCGGTCAGGATTATCGTCGGGGCATCGGCCGGCGGCGGCTACGACACTTATTCCCGAACCATCGCCCGCCACATGGGCAAACATATTCCCGGCAACCCCGGTTTGATCGTCGACAACATGCCGGGCGCCGGTTTTCTGATTTCGGCGAACTATATGTACAAAGTCGCCAAGCCCGACGGATTGACCATCGGCCATTTCATCGGCGGTCTTTTCCTACAGCAACTTTTAGGCAAAGCGGGAGTCGAGTTCGACGCGCGCAAATTTGAATACATCGGCGTGCCCGCTCAGGAC
>DASPXM010000196.1:0-14516 GCA_035637295.1 Verrucomicrobiia bacterium | reverse complement strand
ACTTCGATCACGTGCGGATCTTTTGCCACAGTCGCTGGCGCCCCTTCGGCGATTTTCTCGCCGGCGCTGAGCACGACGATACGATGCGAAATATCGAGCAACGCCCAGACGATATGTTCGACCAGGACGACGGTCAGACCGCCGCGCTGCAATTGTCGAATGAGGTTTATCGCCGCCGAGGTTTCAGTGGGGGTTAGTCCCGCCATGAACTCGTCGAGCAATAAAAGTTTCGGCGCTGTCGCCAGGGCGCGTGCTAATTCGAGGCGCTTTCGATCCATCACCGTGAAAGTGTTGGCAAGACGATTCGACCGTCCCGCCAAACCGACCGAAGTCAAGAGTTCGCCGGCTTTGTCGCGTGCTTTGCTACCGCTCAGCCGTTCACGACCATAACCGAGACCAACCAGAACATTCTCTTCGGCGGTTAGACCAAGGAATGGACGCACGAGCTGAAAAGTTCGCGCCAGGCCGCGATGACAAAGCTGATGGGGCGGCAGTTTATTGGTACGCTCGTCCTGAAAGAAAATGTCCCCACTATCCGGATAAAAAACACCGCTGACGAGATTGAACAGCGTCGTTTTTCCCGATCCGTTCGGACCCATGATGCCGAGGATCTCGCCCTCTTCAACGGTCAAACTGACATCTTTGACCGCGGCGACGCCGCCGAAGGTCTTGGTAGCTTTCCTTACAGTCAGCAGGGGCATTGGCAAGAAGGGATTACCAGCGTAAGTGAGCTTCGACTGTGGTGGCAAGAATGTGACTTAGCGCTGGTTGAAAGGCAGCGCCGGATAAGCAAAGGCTGCGGTGGCGTTTTCTTTGGGCCAAATTAGATGTTGTTTCCCCTTTTGCCACTGAATAAATACGCCGGAAATTTCTGCTGTTCCATCCGCGCGGAAGCGCAAGGGGCCCGACACCGTCATCATATTCGTACTCGCTAGTGCTTGGCGAAGCGCGTCGCGGTCCACCGCCGTGGCTCTCGTCAGCGCATCGGCAAGGATCTGGACAACGGCGTAACCGGGGCCTACGACGGGGTCGGCCAGCCGGTTGTGTTTGCGCATGTAAGTATCGTTCAGCTCCTTGACCTGCGGATACTTGAGGGCGGCGTGCCAACCCGTGCCCAATATCGTGTAGTCACCCGCGGCGCCAAGATTGTTCGTCCAAGCCGGCGAGTCTGACCCGCGCAGCAACACCAGAAACTTCGGCGTAAAATCCAGCTCTTTCATTTGTTTGACCAGCGTCATGCCGTCGGGCGGCGATGGCACACCCAAGACCGACTCAGCGCCTGCTGATCTGGCCTGTAAGATTAGGTTCGAGAAATCTTTGGCACCTAGCGCATATTCTCCCTTCACGACGACTTCATACCCGGCTTCCTTTCCGAACGATTCCCAGTAACCGCCGATTTCTTGTCCCCAATCGGTTTTCTCCAGAAACAAAGCTACCTTCTTGGGACGTTGATTTTCCGCCAGTGAGCCATTGAGAAGACGATAGGTTTCTCTGGCGATTTGCGGCGACTTCCAAAAAGGCGAGAAGAGATAGCGATAGCCCTGCTTGTGAATGCTCTCCAGGGCAAATCCCACACCGAGGTAGGGAATCCGATTCTTCTCAGCGACGGTGGCGCCCGCGGCATGAAGATCAGAGCCGACTCCTCCCAAGTAAGCGACCACGCCCTGAGCGGCGTGAGTCTCCAATCGCGCGACGGTTTTAGTTGCATCGGATTCGTCATCGAGCACGATCAACTCCAAAAATAAGCGCCGGTTCCCCACTTGGACCCCGCCGCCGGCGTTGATTTTCTCCACGGCAATGTCGTATCCGTGTTTGAGTTCATTGCCGATGGCGGCGTAGCGACCGGTGAGAGGCGTTACGACGCCGACCTTAATGGATTGAGCCGTTGCCGCAAAGCCAAAGCCTAGCAATGCGATCTGCATTGCGAAGAAAGCCGAAACTATCGGTTTCATGATCACCTCGCCTATTGAATCGAGTATACCCTTCATGTCTTCACGAGCGCATCCGAGCAGCGCACGATAAGGTTGCGCAGAATGGCTCAGGCTCATGGCGGCTAGCGCTGACTAAAAGCCGGCGCGGGATAGCCGAACGGCGCGGTGGCAAACTCCTTGGGCCAGACCAACTCTTGTTTGCCCTTGAGCCATTGCAGGACGAAGACTTTGACCTCGCCGGTGCCATCGGAGCGGAATCGAACAGGTCCGGCTACCGTGGTCATTTTTGTGGCGGCGATGGCGTCGCGAAGTTTTTCGCGGTCCAGGGTTTTCGCGCGCGCGACCGCATCGGCAAGAATCTGCAAGCAAGCGTAGGACGGCCCCACAAGCGGATCGGACGGGCGGTTAAAAAGTTTCTGATGCGCTTCGTTCAACTCGGTGACTTTGGGATATTTCGCGGCGAAGTGCCAGCCGGGCGTGAGCAGAACATAATCGCCATCCTTGCTAAGATTCTGCGACCACACCGGCGGGTCGGCGGCGCGAATGAAAAGATTGACCTTGGCGTTGAAATCCAGTTCCTTCATCTGCTTGACGATGGTCATGCCGTCGGGCGGTGATGGTAGCGCGAGGACAGCTTCGGCGCCCGCCGATTTGGCTTTCAAAATCAAATCGGAAAAATCTTTCGACCCCGGCGCGTATTCGCCGCTCGAAGCGATCTGATAGCCATGCTTTTTGGCCGCGCTTTCCCAGCCCAAGCCCATTTCCTTGCCCCAGTCCGTCCGTTCGAGAAAGAGCGCTACTTTGCGCGGGCGTTGCGCGGCGGGAATCAGCGCATCGAGGAAAACGAAGGTCTCATTTGTCAGGTCCGGCGATTTCGGAAAAGGCGAGAAGAGATAGCGCAAGCCCTGTTTGTGAATGCTGTGAAGCGCAAAGGCGATGCCGAGGTAAGGAATCTTGTTCTTGTCGCCGATGGAAGCCGCCGCCGCGTGCAGATCGGAGCCCGCTCCACCCAAATACGCTACGACGCCCTGGGTGGCGAGAGTTTCCAAGCGCGCGACGGTTTTGGTCGGATCCGACTCATCGTCCAACATCGTCAGCTCAATCTGCAGCTTCTTTTCACCGACGCTCACGCCCCCGGCGGCGTTGATGTGCTGGGCGCCGATCTCGTAGCCGGCTTTGACCTGGCCGCCAAGCGCAGCGTACCTTCCGGTCAGCGGCACCACAGCGCCGACTTTGACGGTTTGGCCGATGACCTTGGAACCGAAGCCGAAAAGCGCCACGACTGCCGCTAGTGAAATGAGAATTACACGCCTCATGCGATTCTCCTATGCCGGGATTTTGCCGCGACGATAGATAGCACTCTCGGGGTCGGCGCGTCAAAGTTAAACCGTGCCCCACACTTTGCGGGCAGTATCGACGACTAGTTTGAGCTTCTGCCACTGCTGGTTTTCTGTAAGCAAATTGCCTTCCATGGTGGAGGCGAAGCCGCACTGGGGACTGACAGCGAGATTTTCGGACGCCACGTACTTACTCGCTTCGTCGATGCGGCGCACGAGCTGATCAGAGGATTCAAGCTCAGGAAGCTTGCTGCTCACGAGTCCTAACACGACCGTCTTGCCGTGCGGCACGAAGCGTAAGGGCTCAAACGTGCCGGCGCGCTCCGACTCGTACTCGAGCAGGAATGCATCGACGTTGAGCTGGCCGAACAGGTTCTCGGCGATGGCGTCATAGCCTCCTTCGGCGTACCACTGGCTGCGATTGTTGCCGCGGCAAAGATGAATCGCCAGAGTCACGCTGGGACGTTTGGCGCCTTCCAAACAAGCATTATCGACGCGGATCGCTTCGTCGAGCGCCTGATCAGGATCGAGTCCCATTTCATTCTTTACGTAATTGCGCCATTTCGGATCGATATAATAACTGTAGCGTGGCGCGTCGATCTGCACGTATTGCGCTCCCTCTTTGACCAGCGCCTGGATCTCGGCCTTGATGATCGGCACGATATCCCAGAGAAAGTCGGAATGAGTCGGATAGATTTTGTCGCTGATACCTTTCTTGTAATAAATCGCGGGAAACTGGTTGGCGGTGGGCAACGTGACTTTGACGTCGCCGGGATTGTGCTGCTTGATGAAAGCGAATTCATGCTCGGTCAATCGGCGTTTCTGTTTGACCTTGCCTACAATAGTGCCAGGCACCATTGAAGGACGGGACGATGGGCCGGCGCCGGTTTTCCAAGTCCGGGCAACGGCCACGCCTTCGTCGATTCCTTCCACCGCGTCGTTGAAGTCACTCATGAAGTTGCCGCGGCGCAACTCGCCGTCGGTAAAGATCTTGAAACCAAGATCCTTTTGTCGTTGGATCACGCCAAGAATATGCTTGTCCTCGAGCGCGCGCAGTTGCTCGTCGCCAACGTTCGCGCTGCGCGCTTGGAGAAGCTCTGCGGGTCGAAGAAAACTGCCGATATGTTCCGCGCGGTATTTGGCTGCCATAAAAACCTCCCTTAAAGAATGGAATAATGGAATGCTGGAATAATGGAATAGGAGAATCCCAGAACTCCAATATTCCATCAATCCAACGTTCCAAATCCTCTGGACTATTCCGCTAACAGTTTTTTCAATCTTGCAACCACTTCGGGCGGCTGGGCGATCACTTCTTTCGCCAGCGTCGCTAGCTGTTCGCCGCCGACCGGTTCCACCGGCCAGTTGCGCTTTTTGGCTTCGGCCAAAAGCTCCGGATCTTTCAGTGTGCTGATCCAAGAATCGCGCAGGATTTTGAGTCGGTCCGGGGCCATGCCAGGAGGCGCAGTCCACGGCCGGCCAAACTCGTTCGGTGCCATTACCAGCGTGGCCAAGCGCCGTTCGGCATCGCGGACTTTGTAACGATCCATCAGGTCGTAGAGTGTCGGCGTTTCCGGCAGCATAGGATCTCGTTTCCGGCCGGTCTGAACGAATGGACGGGTAAATCCTTTTTTGAACCAGGTGATGTGCGGTTCGCGGCCAAAAAACGCCGCGATGGTGATTAACCGGCACTGCAGCTCGCCGCGTTCGAGCGCCACGTCGATGTCCGCCGCGCCTTGATAACCGGTGATGATGGTAAATTTTACCCCAAAAACCTCCTCGATAAGCTTGGGGATATGATAGGTAGTCGAAGCCGTGCCGGTGGAGCCGCATTTGGGCGGCTCGGTAGCCTTGCGCAGGTCGTCAATGGTTTTGTACGGACTATCGCCGCGAAAAAAAACCACGGACTCGGTCTGCTCCGGTGTGCCGAGCCAGTTAAATTTCGACCAGTCATACTGCACTTCTTTGCGGCCGATCAGTTGATCCATATAGATTCCCGGATTGATCGAGCCAAGGGTGAGCCCGTCCGGTTTCGTGACGTTGTAAACATAGTTCGCCGCGATCACCGAGCCGGCGCCTGGCATGTTTTGCACCGTGACGCTCGGATTGCCGGGAATATGTTTTCCCAAATAGGTTGCGATGTGCCGGGTCCATAGGTCGTAAAGATCGCCGGGCTGCCCTCCGCGGATGACTCTTATTGATTTTCCTTCGAAGAAGTTGGATTGTGCGTTGACAGTTGTGGTAAAAAACAGATTCCATACGGAGAAACACGAGAATAAAATTGCGATGACAGCGCGCGTTTCTAAATTCTTCATCGTATTCTCTTGCGTTCGAGAGATCCTCTCCCTTGAACGGGAGAGGAATGAGTTGAGGGTGCTTGACAATTGTTTTACCCCTCACCCTGACCCTCTCCCGCAAGGGGAGAGGGAAATTTCTTGCCGGGTTTCCAAAACCAGCCGCTCTGTCAGAACATGTCAATCAAAGAACGAAAACCGACTTACCAGGCTCTCTACACCGGTGTTCCTTTCTCGCCAAACTGATTTCTAATATAATGATACGCCGCCATCGCGGCGGTGGCACCATCGCCCGCTGACGTGATCGCTTGGGAGGCGGAGTCCTGACGGATGTCGCCCACGGCGTAAAGGCCGTCTCGGACGGTTTTCATTGAGCCGTCCGTCGGCACATGCCCGGTGTCGTTAAGCTTGATGACACTTCGCAAAAACTCCGTGCTGGGTTGCAAACCGACGTAAATGAACAGCCCAGCGAGTTCGACGTGCACTACTTCTCTCGAATGCAAATCGCGAACCCGCACACCGGTGACGAAGTCGTCGCCGAGAATTTCTTCGATCGTGCTTTGATAACGCGGGATTATTTTTGAAGTCTCCATCACTCTTTGTCGATACGAGTTCTGGGCAGAGAATTTTTCAGAATTATGGAAGAGTAAAACCTGCTCGGCGAAGTTCGCCAGCGTGAGCGCCTCTTGCAGCGCCGAGTCGCCGCCGCCGACTACTCCGACGACCTGCCCGTCATAGAGCGGGCCGTCGCAGCTGGCGCAGTGGCTGACGCCGCGGCCCATTAATTTTTTCTCGCCGGGCACGCCCAGGTTTTTGAGCTTTGAGCCGGTGGCGACGATGACGGCTTTGGCGCGATGTCGTTCTTCATCGGTGACCACGGACCATAAGCGATCCTGCGCTTCCAGGCTAGAAACTTCCGCGCGCTGGAATTCGGCGCCTTGGTCCGCCGCTTGACGTTGCACTGTCGGACACAAGTCGTAACCGGCGATGCCGTCCGGAAAGCCGGGGAAGTCTTCGATCTTGTCGATGCTGATCAGATGGCCGCCGGGAATGTTCGATTCCAATATTAACGTAGACAGACCTTGGCGAGCGGCGAATAAACCGGCGGTTAAGCCGGCCAGGCCCGAGCCAATAATTATTACGTCATAGTCCGCCATGTGATGTTTTTACCTTGGCGTTCTTTGCGCCTTTGCGCGACATGATCTTATTCGATTCGGATGTTTCTCGCGCCAAGACGCCAAGACGCAAAGTTAGAACGCTACCGCCACTCATCCACGGAAACCGTTTTCTGATAATTGCAGCCCATGATGCGCCAGTAGCCAGTGGTCTCGCCGCCGCCCACTGCGATTATTCCCCCAAGAGTTTTTTCAGCCGTTGGATAACTTCCGGCGGCTGCGCGATCACCTCTTTGGCCAGCGATTCAAGCTCCTCACCGGCTACGGGTCCGACGGGCCATCCGCGCTTTTTTGCCTCTGCCAAAAATTCGTTATCTTTGACCGTTCTATTCCACGCCTCGCGCAAGGTTTTTATTCGCTCGGCAGGGACTCCGGGAGGAGTGACTAAGGGACGGCCAAAAATATTCGCTGCCAGGATGACCGTAGCCAAGCGCCGCCCGTTCTCGGGTGTTTTGTACTGGTCCATTAGCTCATGGAGAGTGGAGACATCCGTCAATGAAGTTTCCCGTTTTTTCCCCGTCTGAGCGAGGGGACGAACAAATCCATTTTTGCTCCAGGTAAGGTAAGGCTCGCGGCCGAAATAGGCCGTGGTGGAAACTGCACGACAGTGCACCTCGCCCCTCTCGATGGCGAGGTCAACATCCGGCCCGCCCTGATAGCCGGTGATCATAGTGAGCTTTGTTCCGAGGGTCTCTTCCATAAGCTTGGGTACTAGGTATAAAAACGAGCCCGTCCCCGTGGAACCGCATTTGGCCGGCTCCTTGGCTGCGCGTATGTCTTCGATACTTTTGTAAGGGCTATCCCGGCGGGTAATAAACACCCATTCGGTTTGCTCCGGTGTGCCGATCCAATTAAATCTTGCCCAGTCGAATTGCACTTCCTTTCGCCCAATGAGCTGGTCCATGTAGATTCCCGGAAGAAGAGCGCCGATGGTGAGCCCATCCGGTTTGGCAACGTTATAAATTTGATTCGCTGCAATCACTGAGCCGGCGCCTGCCACGTTTTGTCCGACGATCGCGGGGTTGCCGGCGATGTGCTTTCCCATGTGGTTGGCGAACAGGCGCGCCCAACCATCGAGAGATCCGGCCTGACTGCCGATAATGAGCCTTATGCTCTTCCCCTGATAAAAGGGGCTTGTGCCTGGAGCGTCGTGGTAAAGGTGAGACTCGATGCAACAAAGAAACAGAGATAAAACGTAACGGCCACGCCTCTGGAAAATTTCGTCATCGTAGCCTCCTATGTTTGAGTCTACTGTTCCAGCAGATCGAATACGAATAAGCCGCGCTATCATCTGTAAATCGAAACCCGAAATAGCTCCCACATAATCAAATCGAAAGAGAAACGATGAATTTGTTTTTACGTATGGGGTTCGAGCTTTGGTATTGTTTCGGATTTCGATATTCGAGTTTCGGATTTTCTTCCCTTTAGGACATCATCTCCACTCATCCACCGACACCGTCTTCTGATAATTGCAGCCCATGATGCGCCAGTAGCCATTGGTCTCGCCGCCGACCACGACAACGTGAATCTCGTCGGGCTTGAACATCTTGATCATTTCGTCCGGCGCAGCTTTCAATTTCGACGCGTAGGGTTCCTCGCCGAAGGTTGCTCTGGGATAAATGTAGTTCTGAATCAGTTGATAATCCCAATACTCACCGGCCGGCATCAGCGCATTTTCGTAAACCCACTCAATCATTTTTTCCTTGCTATCGAAGCCACCGCGGTCGATGTATTGCCTGGCCGCGATTGGGTCGAGCAGGAAAGTCGGCGCGCTGTGCGCGTCCATGCCGCGCAGCATGTTACGCACGTGCTCGCGCCAAAATTTTTCGCGCACGCCGAGAGTAAAGGCTGTCGAGCGGCAACCAGTGAAAATACTCACGGTGCTGTCGGCCGGCTTGAATCCATGCTGGACATGAAAAGATTGCCAAGGACTGCGTTCTTCATTCTCGGCGAAAGTGACAGTACCGTACGCATAGCCGTTGCCCTGCGAGCCCATGTAACTGTCCCCCGGGAGCGAGCCGCCCTGGAGATTTTGCGACAGCAAACCATAGGCGCGCCCGATGGTGGCGTTAGCATGGTTATAAGGAGCCATCGCTCCGGTGCCGGAGTTCATGCCGATCTCGTTACGGATCGGACCGTTGACGACGACCATCGCAGCCATCGAACTGGTCGTGCTGCCGCGCGCGCTCACGCCGCTCGAAGCGAGCGCCAGTATCAGCGGAAAGTACTCCGGTCGCGCGCCCGCCATCACCGCGTTAACCGCTACCTTTTCAACCGTGAATTCCCAATACTGGCGAAATTGGTTCGAGCGCATATGCCCCGCGACTTCGTCCGGCTTGCGGCTTGTGCGCGCGAGCATTTCCCTGACTTTCTTTTCCGTCGGCAGAACGATCGGCAGCTTGTCCGTCCAATTATTTTCCAGGAACAAATGATGCAGGTTTTCGTCCGTGTCGGAGTCGACCATTCTCGGCGTCGAGCGCTCAAACTTGATCTCCTTGATGCGATCTCCCTCGGCGGGCCGGGTGAGCCCTTCGATGACTTCTTGCATTACCGGCCGGCCGCTGATCGGGCTCTTGCCTTCGACATAGGCGCGCAGTTGTTCCGCGGTTTTGCCCATCACCGGCTGGGGCACGAAAGTGTAACGCGCCTCGGGCATGCCGTGCATTCGGATCACCGATTGCACCGCCTTGTCGAAGGCGTTGGTATGGATAGCAACGGTGGGCACACCGTACTTGCTATCGAGAGCGATTGCGTGCACGGCGACCGCCGGCGCGCAGGTACTTCAATGGCCGACACCGATGATGGCGCCGTCGCCGTTGGCTTTGATCATTTCCCAGGTCTTGGGATCGTCTTTGGTGTAGACGCTCGACATCTCTACGAGCTTGGTCGTCACCGACGGCATGTAATCGGCGAACCAATCTTGCACCTGGCGCAGGAAAAGCCCCGAGTCGTCGAAGCGCGGGTCGACTAAATAAAGTGTCTTGCCGTCTAGGCTCTCCAAGCGCGGCGCCATCGGTTTCGGCGTAATCTTTGGTGGAAAGCCTACCGGATTGAGCACGGAGATTTTGTCCGTTCCGTTAATGCCATCAGCCATGTTTGAATCCTCCTTGCGCTATTTATGTCCAAGCCGGTCAAGCCCAGGATCATTGCCTTGCGCCGCCGTAAGATTGCGAATGGCGCAGGCGTCGGTTTAGACCTCCCAAACCTAATCGAAGTTGCGAAGAGGCGTCAAGCACAAACGAGCCGGGCGGCCTTTCGCAACGGCTTCGTTTCCAAGAAATTCGTGTCTTTCAACAACGTCAGCGTTGCGCTCGACTAATGGATCGAGCCAGTGGCGCTATCATAGGTAAAGTTTGACTGAGTACCGCCCGGTTTGGCGGCAGTCACTCTGTATGAAGTTGGCGAGAGGATGACGAACGATAAGGTAACTCCGTCGGTTGATTGGAAGCCGTATCCGGCGGTTTCGGCGAGGGAAGCCGGAAGCACAGATTGTTTGGCGTAGTAGGCTTCGATGGCAATCGAGGCATTTCGAAGATCCGATTTCATCTGCGCGTCGATCGCCTCGCTTCGATAGGTCATGAACTGCGGTATCGCGATCGCGGCGAGCAGACCAATCACGGCGATGACCACCAGAATTTCGACCAGAGTGAAGCCGGCGCGCTCAAATGAGCGCTTCTTGAAAGCAGCAAATTGATGAAGCATCAAGCCATAACTTCCTTAGGCTTACAAAAGCTCGCGTATGGTAATTGATTCGTGCACAAAGCACCAGAAATAAATTTGCCGGCGTTTTTTCCCTTCTCGCGATTGGTTTTGCACTGCGCGACCGACTCGCGCGCAATGCTCCATTCCTTTGGGGACTAGGTTCAGCGCCAACTTTGTCGCGCCGCCGAATGTTCTTGACGTTTAATTTAGATCTGCCTTATGTTGCAAACCACGCCGGCTTCGTCGTTTAACTTGGCGTTTGCTTATTCAGAGTGGGAGGCGAAATGAAAAAGACGAGTATTTGGCTCTTGTCCATTCTTTTGTGGTCCGTCGAAGCTGCCGCGCAAGCTCCCTATTATCAGGGTAAAACTATCAGGGTCATCGTCGGCTATCCGGCAGGCAGCGCCCACGATTTATGGGCGCGCATGATCGCGCCGCAACTGACCAAACATATTCCGGGCAACCCCGCCACCGTCGTTCAAAACATGCCCGGCGCCGGCTCGATGACCGCGACAAATTATATTTACGGCGTAGCCAAGCCCGATGGCTTGACGGTCGTCGTTAACAACGCGGCGCTGTACTTCGAACAGCTTCTAAAAAGGCAAGAAGTTCAATACGACTGGTCGAAATTCAGCTGGGTCGGCAGCATGACCCCCACCGTTCCGATGCTGTATATGTGGGCGAATACTCCCTACAAGACGATTCACGACGTGCGTACTGCGACGGTGCCGCCGAAGTGCGGGGTAACCGGAACGGGCAACACCGGCTACTATCTTCCTAAGTTGCTCGAACAAACCATCGGCGCGAAGTTTCAACTAGTCACGGGTTATGAAGGCGGCGCGAGCATCGAATTGGCGGTGGAGCGCGGCGAAGTGCAGTGCCGCGCCTTTACCATCCAGGTTTTCTTTGGCCGCGAGCCTTTTAACACCTGGCGCAGCAAGAACCTGGTGCGGGTTTTAGTTCAAGGCGGTAAAAAGCGCGACCCACGCCTGCCGGAAACACCGCTACTTACCGAGCTAATGGACCAATACAAAACTTCGGAAGCGAATCGTCGTTTAGTGACCGTCATGCTGGGATCCGGCGAATTCGGCAGCGCGCCAATGCTGGCGCCGCCGGGAATTCCCGCTGAGCAAGTTAAGATTTTGCGAGCGGCTTATGCCAAGGCGCTGACGAGTCCGGAGCTCATCGCCGACGCAAAGAAGCAAGGATTCGACGCGGAGCTGATTCACGGCGACGACCTCGAAGCGCTTGCGAAAGAGGTGATGAACCAACCCGCCGATGTCATCGCGGCGATGAAAAAAGTCATGGGCGAATAAAAGAAATCTGTCTACACCGAGCGACGCCACGCCAATCGAGTCGCCATGCGTGCCAATCGTGTTCGATGATCAGAGCTGTCTGTCGTCTTCTCATCAGTCTCGGTTTGCTGTCTTCGGTCGCCGCCGGCGCCGCGACCGCGCCTGTGCGCGTCAACATCGGCGCGGCCTCGGTAAGCAGCAGCGCGCTTAGTTTGTGGGCGGCGGAGGACCAAGGAATTTTTGCGAAGCATGGTATTGAAGCTCAGGTTATTCTGATCCGCGGCGGATCGACATTGGTGGCAAGCCTGTTAACCGGGGAAATCCAAGCGGCATTTACTTCGGGTGTATCGGTGCTCGGCGCTGCGGCGCAGGGCGTCGATGTGAAAATGCTGACGTCGATCTCGAGTCGAGTAAGCTGGAAACTGATTGCGAATCCGCAAATCAAAAAGGCAGAGGAGCTGCGCGGCAAGCGTTTCGGCGTGCAGAGCATCGTCGGCAGCACGTGGATGTATGCGATGCTTGCCTTGGAACAGCTCGGTCTCGAGCCGAAACGCGACAATATATCGTTTCTTCCCATCGGCGATCCGGTCACCATCGGACACGCCTTGGAAGCCGGTCGCATCGACGCCGCGGTGCTCGATCCGACGCTGAGCCAGCGCCTGACCAGCAAAGGATTTTCGCAGCTCGTCGATCTGGCCAAGACCAATGCGACCTTTCCGGGGTTAGGGGTCGGCGTGACGCGCGCTTATCTCGAGCAACATGCGGGTGCGATTGAAAAGTTGGCCGCCGCGCTGACGGAAGGTTTGGTATTCGTGCAGCAACCGGCGAATAAGCCCATCGCGTTGAAAATCCTCATGAAGCATCTCCGCATCAGCGATCCGAGCGTGGCCGAAAATGGTTATCAGGATCATTTGCTGACGCTGAATCGAAAACCCTATCCATCGCTCGACGGTTTGCGCAACGCGCAACGTTTGATGGCGCAGCAAAATCCCAAGGTCGCGACGCTAAAAGTTGAAGACTTGCTAGATGCGCGATTCGTGCGCAAGTTGGACGAGAGCGGCTTCATCGATCGACTGTACGCGGCGCCGCGCTAAACGTGCGTTCTGCGCGACGTTTAGAGTCTCGGGTCTCCTCGGTGGCCCCCGCTTTTTCTCTCTCTTGCTAAGGAGCAGATAGAGAGCGCTGTTCATAATCTTGTCCGAAAACCTCCTCGCCCTCTGGGAGAGGATTGAGGGGAGGGTGCTTTCGCTCGCGGATGGCCCTCACCCTGGCCCTCTCCCGCAAGCGGGCGAGGGAACCGTAAGCGCCGGGCTCCGAAAGACTTCCACTTTCTCTTTGTCCGAGAGAAGTCGTCATGACTGTCATTGGGGAATCAAATAAGCGAAGGTCTCAACTTTCATGCGTTCCCGTTACTACTGCTACGTTGATTCATTCGCTGGATTGCGATATTCGCTGCTTATATTAGCCCAAATATTTTTGGAGGTAGCACGTGCTTCAAGGAAAAGTTGTCGTTGTAACCGGCAGCGGGCAGGGTATCGGCAAACATGCGGCCAAAACATTCGCGCAAGAGAAAGCGAAAGTCGTTGTTGCCGACTTCAATGTGGACTTGGCGAAGAAGACCGCCGCTGAAATCGGCGAAGTTAGTGAAGCGCTCGCCGTCCATGTTGATGTTCGAAGTGAGGACAGCGTTAAGTCAATGGTCGATCAGGTGGTTAATCGTTTCGGCCAGATCGACGTGATGATGAATAATGCCGCGATCGTGCCGCACTTTGCCTGGAACATTCCGCGCTGGCCACTCATCGCCGATATGCCTTTGGAATTTTGGGATCGCGTCGTTCACACCAATCTGTACGGAACATTTTTCGGGACCAAGCACGCGATCCCGCACATGGCGAAGAGAAAATCGGGTCACATCATCAATCTCTACGGCGGCGGCGGTCTGAGACCGGGCGGCGCAGCCACATACATGGTCACCAAGGATGGTATCCGCACGTTTACGCGCTACGTCGCGGAAGAAGTGCGCGATTCGAATATCTGCATGGTGACCTTCTCACCGCGCGTTCCAATCGCCACGGAAACCGCGCCGGAAGAAGCGCTCAAGCGCTTGCCCGGTCCTGAGATTTTGGGGCAAGGCTTCGTGCTTTGCGCGCAACTGCCGATGGACCAGAGCGGCAAATGCTTTGCTCATGAGAATGGCAAGCTGATAGATGAGTCGCCGCGGGAAGGATGAAAAGAGGCATGAGGCGTGAGGCTCGAGGCGGGAGCCGGAGGAAGAAATCATGACAGTGATCGATGCCGACGCGCATGTGATCGAGAATGAATCCACGTGGGACTATATGCTCGAGTCCGAGCGGCAGTTCAAACCGAAAGTTGTCAGTGCGACCAGCACCAAAGATCCGTTTGATTATTGGATGATCGATGGGCGCGTCATCCCACGCAATAACGTCGGCAGAGACCTCCCGGTGGCGGCGCGCGAAATGACCGATCTCGATTTGCGCATCAAACACATGGACGAGCTGGGCATCGATTGCCAAGTGATTTATCCGACGTTTTTCATTACGCCGGTGAGTCGGCGGCCGGATATCGATTTTGCCGTGGCGCGCAGTTACAACCGTTGGATGGCGGATATCGTTAAAAAAGAACCGACGCGTTTCCGTTGGGTGCTCGTGCCGCCACTGCAGAGCATGGAGCATCTTCCGGAAGAGCTGAAGTTCGGCAAGGAGAATGGAGCTTGCGGCGTCTATATGCGTGGCCTGGAAGTCGAACGCATACTGAGTGATCCGTA
>DASPXM010000195.1:0-22287 GCA_035637295.1 Verrucomicrobiia bacterium | reverse complement strand
TTTAGTGCGGACCGTCGAAGAACGCGCGGTTGTCTCGCCTCAGATACATTCTGACCCAGAGATCATACAAATTATCCGGCCTGTAGACGTCGATCTCCTTTCGTCCTTGGGGAGTCTCGACAACCACGCCGATTGAAAGTTCCTGCCAGGCAATACCCAACAGTCGTTCGCCCTTCTGACCGACGACGTCTCCAACCGTTCGCAGCAACTGTGATAAACAATGGCCGTCAGCGGTACCGCTTTGCTGACGACGGCGAGCTCGCTGTTCCCGTTCGATCCGGTCTAGCTCCTGGACCGAATAACGCAGCCTCTTACCTGTCTGGGTAGCGGAAAGGGCGAAAGATTCCTCATGACCCAGCGTACGGGGTGGAATTTTGTTTCGCCATAATTTCTGCAGCCGGTTTTTGCTGATGCGAAAGAGCGGGTTATTACTCTCGGCCTGGTCGTCCGCCTTAATCCACACCAAGTAGGCGTCGCCAGTATATTCGAGATTGAAGGTACTAAGATGCAGATTCTCCAAATCTTGGCCAATGGCGCGTAAGTGGCGGGCGTAATCTGCTGGACTGATTCTTGTGTCCATTTCGTTCTTCCGGGGCTGCGCGCCTAATCCAATTGCCGAGCCTGCCGACCCAATTCGCACCAGGCGCAGCGTGGCTCGCCAAGATGACCGGATCGGTCTTCTAGCCCCACGCACAATTGTATGCACAGGCAGCTTATAGTTGCAATTGAGACAGAAATTGGTAACCGAGACTTCGCGGGCCTTTACCAGTTGTTTAGCGATGGCAAACCCAACAAAATAATTGCACTTAGGACACTGACGCGCGCGGTACTTCGCCATGATGCTTGACTTGTTCAAGCGTTGGGTTTTATGCGTAACATTCGCGGAAGTCAAGAAATTTGCGGTCCTTTCACAAAATATTCTCGATTTTCGTCCAGCCGCGTTGACTACCGGTGGTTTACATGGCCGGAGTCCTCAGCCGCGCGGTCATGTCGCTCCCTAATAGTAAGTCGCAGTAATTCCTGTCAGGAGGTGTCCATTCATGGTCAAAGTTGGTGCGGAGTCTGCTCGTTGCTGGGGTGTGCTGAGACGTCATCCTAGCGTAACCAATGCTCACCGACCACGGGTCTCGGAGCGGTTTTCTCGCGGCGTCCGACGGGGTTCTAGACCCAACGCGCGCGCTTGACAACTCCATCATCCCATTTTCGGTCCCCAGTGCTTTATGATAAGAATTTTCCCATATCCTAAAATCACAACGATTAGTTGGAGGAGTCGTCGTGTTAGAGAATATCAGAGTATTTGATTGTGACGGTCATATTATTGAATCGATCCCCGAGATGGTGCCGTTCTTGGACCCTGTCGATCGTGAAATTGCGCTCAGGCCCTCCAGAAACCGCCAGGGCGTGTTTGCCGGCCTGGATGCGATTCATTATCCGCGCAATGTGCACAAATCAGGCGAGGTTGAAGCACCGCGTCGCCCGCGTATCGATGCCAGCGATCACCGGAAGGGATCCGGTGAGGACTGGGTTGCTCTTGGAGAAGGCAGGAGTTTCCGAAACGGTTCTGTTTCCGTCCGAGGGCCTATCGGTGGGCTTTTTTCAACAGGCCGATTACGCCGTGCGGGTATGCCGAGCCTTCAATGATTATGTTGCGGAACGTTACCGAAAAGTCGATAAACGGCTCTATCCGATGGGTCTCATCGCCATGCAGGATGTGAAAGAAGCGGTGAAGGAGCTTCGTCGGCTGGTCCTGGAGCTCAAGCTCCCGGGTGCGATGCTACCGTCGCGCGGCTTGCCGCTTCATCTCGGCCATGACTATTACTGGCCGGTCTATGAAGAGGCCGCTAAACTCGGCTGTGCGCTGGGGATTCACGGCGGATCGAGCTTAGGACTTGGCGCCGACACGTTCACCGATGCCTGGGCCGCGCGTGTCTTGCGACATCCGGTGCCGCTGGCGCTGGAGTTCGTATCGCTGGTTTCTCACGGTGTTTTTGACCGCTACAAAGATTTGCGGGTCGGTTTCTTTGAAGGTGGTTGCGCCTGGATCTTGCTGCTTAAAGACCGCATGGACCGCGACGACAATGTTTATACCACCAGTACGGGCAAGTCGCGCGGTCTCAACGATTATCTATCGAGCGGTCAGATCTTAGTCGGTTGCGAGGGCAATGAATGGATTCTGCCTTACGTGATCAAACAGGTCGGCGCCGAGGCTTTTGCCTATGCATCCGATTATCCCCACGAAGTCGATCTCGTAGCAGCGAAACAGATGATTCACGATACGATTGAGCGGCCGGACTTAACCCACGCCGAGAAGGCCGCAGTGCTGGGAGAGAACGCGAAGAGATTTTTTAGGGTCTAAAAATACTTCGAGTTCAAATCGTTCAAGACGTTCAAAAGATTCAAACCGTTAAAGGTAAGAAAACCGGGTGAGGAAAGCTCCCCGGCTTTCTTATTGTTGGGGCGAGGTGGGGAAGATGAGGGACTTGATTACGACCGGCACGGCGCCGGATGACTCGATCAGCGCGCCGATGTCGATGTAGTCGAAATCGCTGAGCGCGATGCCGTCGATGGAGATGATCGGGTTTTGCAGCTGCAATTCTTCCTGGAGATGAAGTCCGACAATGCCGCCGATGTCGCCGTCATTTACCAACACCAGCGGGTGACCCTTGGCAAAGATGTCTTTGAGACCCTCGGCAACGCCGCTGCAGAAAGCCTGCAAGCGGAAGAACGTTGCTGAGCCGTCCCAGTGAAAAGCGACGGCCACCGGCTGACGTCCGTGCAGTAGATCGAGGCGCCGCAGCGCATTGAGCAGCGCGTCACGGACGGCCTCTTTGGTGAAATCGTCATCGTTTAAGGGAAACTCCGGCGCGACGACAGCAATGTTGCGCACGGGAACGGCATCCTCGGGTGAAATGAAAACCGTGTTGCCGCTGACTTGAACTGTATACTGCGAGGCACCGATGACCGTGGCGCGGATCCTTGCCGCTGGTTCCATGACGAGAATCTCTAAGTCGGCCATGCGCCGATGGATCTCATCCGCGATCAGCGGCCCCAGGTCGCCGAAGCTCGATTTGGTGCGATTGTAGATAAACTCCGAAACGCCGCCGGAGAACATCACGCAGTCGATCTCGCCCCGATAAGTTAACGGTGATAGGCGAAGGAGCCCTTTGGTCTCCTCGGTTATCGACTCGCGTTTGAGCATCGCAAAGAGTTTGTCTACCATCCCCGCAACCATTTTGCGCGAGTCGTCTTGGGGAATTTTTTGACCCAGTTCCACGGTGAAACCGGCCCAGCCGGCATGTTTTCGCCCAGCGTCCTCGATACGAACCAGCGCGCCATCACGGTCAAACGCGAGTAGGCGCGCGCCTATGTCGATTGCCGAGACTTCTTGAACCTTGCCGTTGTTGCAAATGGCGAACTTGCTGGTGCCGCCGCCGACGTCGATGTTGAGCACGACGCCGCCAGTTTTCGCGGAGTGCGCGACCGCGCCCGAGCCATGCGCCGCCATCGTCGCTTCGAGACCATCCCCGGCGCTCACCGCAACGAATTTTCCCGCTTCTTCGGCGAACAATTCAGCGATCGCGCGGGCATTGCGCCGGCGCACGGCGACACCGGTCAGAATCAGCGCGCCGGTGTCGACCTCGTCGCGATTGATTTTGGCCTTTTTGTATTGCTCGTTGATAAATGCTTCGAGGGCATCAACATCGATCCGGGTGTCATCCTTATACGGGGTTAGAAGAATGTCCGATTCGTTCAGCACTTCACGCCGGGTGACGCGGTAGCGAGATCCTTCGAGGGTGAGCTCAAGGCGAGAAAAGACCAGATGAGATGTCGACGAGCCGATATCTACACCGACGCTGGTGAGCCGAAGGGTCTCCTCTTCCTGCATGTGGCGGTTGGCATTGGAAAACGAACCTCTAGGCGTGGTGGTCATGAAAATCCTTTGGGTGTGGTGAATTCGTTCCGAGTCCAGAGTCAAGAGTCTGGTGTTAAGCCAAACTCTAAACTCGAGACTCTAGACGCGCGACAGATTCTTAGTAGGAGTGCTTGTAGAGATCGGGCTCCATGCGCGATTGCGCGCCGACCCTTGCCAGCGTTTCTTCGAACTCTTTTCGGAGGAACGGATCTTCTTCGTTGTATGGGATCGCCGTGCCGCCGTCTTTCATGTCGATGGCGCCATAGTCGATACCCTTTTCACCGGGCCGGCCACGATCGCGCCCGGGCGCGTTGGGTCCGAACCAGGCAGTGAGCCGCAGAGGCTCCTTGCTGGCGCCAAAGTGAGCATGGAACCAGTTGCCGCTCATCGGCGCCGCGCTGACCATACCCACAGGTTCATAGTCCTGCCGTCGGATTTCTTCCGTCGTGCCTTTTTCCCAGGGATGCGTGCCCAGCTTTGACGGCCAAGTGTAGGTATATCCTTTGCCGCTGAGGCAGATCAGCACAGCCGCCGAGCCGTGCGCATGTGCCTTCGAGTAACGGCCGGTTTCATGCTGGCCGATCCACATGTAGAAATGCTGCCCAGCCATGTGCGGTTCGATGCGCCGGTAACCCGGCGAGCGGCGGTTGTCCATGGGCAACTCGCAGGACATCACGTCGGGAATGATGTTGGTCTGGCGCATGGCGAGACCCCGAAGCGGGTCCGGCGTGACTTCTTCTTTGTACTTGTAGTAGTCGTCGCTGGGATCGAAACGATCTTTGAAATGATATGGGCAATTGAAGATAAAATCTTCGTTGCCAAAGTTATTCATAATGTTTGGCGCCGTGGTGCCGGCCAGTAAAAGCGCCGGGCTCGACGTCGCATTGACGATGCGATGCGTCGCGTTCATCGGAATGGCGAAGATCGAACCTTTCTGCCACTCAAACGTGAGCTTCTTCGGATTGCCGTCGACCCAAACTTCCGTCGTGCCGCGGCCCTCGACGACGAGATACTGCTCTTCGTACAGATGCTTTTCGGGATTGAGCGCGCCGGCGCCGGGGACCTCGACGACATAACAGCCCCACAGACCTTCGGTGCCGAGGAGTTGGATGAAGGTGCCGCTTCCGCCCATGCGCTTCCACGGCTTGCGCGGCAAATCCTGCACGCGGCGTACCCCGATGTCGCGATAGATCGGAACGCCCTGCGCCTCCATGAAGTTGTCATAGGGCGTGTTCGGCCGGAGAAATTTTCCATAGCCGGCTCTAGTCTTTTTGTCTGTCGGTTCCTGAAATGATTGCTCAGCGGGTTGATCCATAATGCCTCCTTGGCGTTGTCAGTTTTGTAAATGCATAAAAGATGACACAAGTTCGGCGGATTGGGTTTCATTAATTTATAGTCTGGCGAAATTGGAGTCAACCGAACTTTGAGACCGAGAGAATCCTCCGCGTAGCGAGGAATTTTAGGTAATATCCTTTACCTACAGGCGCCGTTGGTCATAACGCAGAGAATGTGAGCCGACGATAGACCTGCCGCACCGAATCGACGTCGCACTTGCAGTACTCGCAGATTTCGGCGAGCTTGCCGGCGCGATAGTAGGGGTAAACTTTCGAGCCGTCGAGGTTTTCCTTCGGCGACGGCACGCCAAGCGCTTTTGAAAGCGAATCGAGGCTCACATGTTCCCTTCCCCACTTGCTCCACTCCTGCATGGTGTCGAAAATCGGCGCATTACGAAAACGGGCGAAAGGGATGTCGCGCGAGGGTTTGATCTGATGAATGATCGATCGCTGGTAAATGAACCGGAGATCGAAATCGAGGATGTTATGGCCGACGAAGAGATTGCAGTCCACAACGAGCTTCCAAAAACCCTTGATGATCTCCTGTTCGTCTCCCTGGAGCGTTTCGACGGGGGAACCGGCCGGCGGCTCGATCGCGTAGCACAAACAAAGAATCTTCGCCGTCGCAGCCGAAAGGCTCAATTTTTTTAACAGCTCGGCTTCATCCAATTGAATTTGCGGTTCGAGCAGGCCGGACGCTTGCAACGATTGATCCGTGGGGACCGTTTCGATATCGAGAAAAATAGTTTTCATAGGAATCGGCTAGAACAGCCATAGCTCCTTATTCGTTTCCGGAACGACCTCGACAGCCTCACCGAGGCGCAAAAAGATCAACCTAAACCCTCCGACTTCGCGCCGAAGACTGCGGCGCGCCGCCTCGCAGTAAATTTCGGCTTGTTGGCGATGGAGTATTGCACCTTTGGGCAATTCCTCTCGGTTAAGCGTATCTGTCTTATAGTCGGCCAAGTAAAGCAACCCGTTTTTTTCGTAAATGAGATCGATGACGCCTTCCATGATCTGGCCGTTCCACGGCATCAGGAGCGGCACCTCGCGCCCGAGGATACGCGACTGAGCGAGTTCGGCGTAGGCTTTCGAGCGAAAGAAAACACGGATAATGTCTTGAAGATCCGATTCGATCTCGCGGCGGGAGGATTCGAATTCGCTTGGCAGCGCACGGTCGATCAGATCGCGAAGCGGGCGCTCGAAGTTTTTGACGCCGCCGGCGAAATCCCAGTTCTGCAGAAAGCGGTGTGCTAGATCGCCGACGACGAGCGCCGGGGTTTGCCGATAAATTTGCCCGCTCACGCTGTCGCCGGCCTCGGTTGTCACTTTTTCCTGCCGTTTGAGCAGGGTCGGCGTGAGAAACGGCACTGATCGTTGTAACTTTTCGTATGCCGCAGTGCGCCGCGCCCATGCGTCGGAGAACGATCGCCAATTGAGTTTTTTCGTGGTGCTTGCGGACTTGGCTTTAGTCTGGCTGGGCGCGGTCAAACTCTCGTTCACGACCTCGATTGCGACCATGCCGCGACCGAGGGAAACGGCCTGCGACGATTCGGCGCCGGCAATGGATTCATTGAGCGGGCGGTCGAGCATGGCAACGAAGCTGCCGCCGGAGCGCCGGGCGCTCGGCGCGCAGGAGACGATCAGATTCTCTCGCGCCCTGGTCATGGCGACGTAAAGCAGACGCTTTTGTTCCTCGGCGTTTCTGAGACGAGTTTTCTCCGCGATATAAAGTCCGGCGAGATCCGAGATCGAGCCGATGCGAAGACCGGTTAGGCCCGTCGACCAATCGAACATCGCTTCGGCATCGGCGCTATGTCTGCCTTCGATACCAGTCTGGCAGCCGGCTAAAATTACAATGGGAAACTCCAAGCCTTTGGCTTTGTGGATGCTCATGATGCGCACGGCATCGAGGTTCTCTTCGGCGAGAACGCTCTCGCTTTCGTCCTTGACGTCGAGCACGCGCCGTTCCAGTTGGCGAATCGCTGCTTTGAGTGTGGTCAATCCTTCGCGGCCGAGCAGCTCGGCTTGTTGCGCGAGCTTTTGCAAATTCGCCACCGCCTGTTCGCCGTGAAAATAGCAGGCGGCAAGCAGCTCCACCGGCAAGGTCGCGAATACGTGAGCTACCGCAGCCCCAATCGGCAGGGTGCGGGTCTCTTCGTGCAGACGCGCGAGCGCGTTATAGAGCTGAACGAGCGTCGGTGGAAAATCCTTGCCGCCGAGTTTTACCGCGGCCCGGCAATCGAGCAGGTTTTGCCGGTGCAACTCGTAAATCTGCTGGTCGGTGAGACCGCCCAGAGGCGAGCGCAGCACGCCGACCAAAGCCAGACGGTCATGGGTATTCTCCACGGCGCGGAGTAAATTGACGGCGTCGATGATTTCTTTCGCCGCGTAAAAGTGGCGCTCGCCTTCGACGACATAGCGAATTCCTTGCCTTCGCAAGGGTTCCAGGTAGTCGTGGATGTCGGTGAGCTTGCGGAGTAGAATGGCGACGTCCTTAGGCTGCGCATCGACCCTTTCGCCGCTTGCATTCAAGATCGTGGCTTTGCCTAGCACCTGCTCCTTTAACCAGTGCGCCAAGCTCTCACCTTCGAGATGACGCGCGGTCTCGGCGTTGATCTCCCGGTGCGGCGCGACGATCTTTCGCACGGCGATTTTCGGGATGTGGCTTGGCGCAGCGATTCTTCCCGGCGCGGGATGGATGGCGATGTAGGGCGGCTGCACGCCCTCTTGAGCCTGGATGAGATTTTCGAATGCGCCGTTGACCACGTCAAGGATCGCCGCGTTGCTGCGAAAGTTGGTGGTAAGCCGGCATTCGACGCCGTTTTGCGCCTTGATAATTTTCTCGACGACTTCGAGATAAGCCTCGATGTCGGCGCGGCGAAAAGCATAGATCGATTGCTTTGGATCGCCGACCACGAATATTTTCCCGGGCGTCACTTTTACGTGGCGCCAATCCGTCGCCGCGTTGCCGAGCTCCTCGGCCAAGTAGAGGAGAATCTCATATTGGATTGGATCAGTGTCCTGAAATTCGTCGATGAGAATCGTCCGATAGCGCCGCTTGAGGTCTGCGCGCACACGCACCTGGTCGCGCACCAGATTGCGCGCACGCACGAGCAAGCCGTTAAACGAAAGATGCCCTTCGCGGATGAATCGCTCGCGGAAATCCGTGGCGAAGGGAACCAGTAGGCGCCACAACGTGCGGGTCAATTCGCCGTCGACTTTAATAAGTCCCTTGGCGGCGCGCACGAGCTCTTGAGCTTCGGCGATATCTTCCGGCGACCAACCCTGGACATTTCGACTGATCGACTTGTCGGACAAGAGCAGGTATTCCGTTGACGTGTACGAGCGCTGTCCGGCTTTTGTAAACTCGCCCAGGGCGGCGCGCGCCGCATGAACTAACTTTTCGTTCAGCCGGTCCTCGGGATGACGTTCAATCAAGGCCGCGGCTTTGTCTTCGAGCTTAACCAACCACTCGCGCAGGGTGGCAGGAATGGCTTTGGCTTCGTTGGTGTTCTGCCGAAGATCGACGGTTTCCGCCGCCATCGATTTGGCCAAGGCTTTGATTTGATCGAGCCGGCAGCGAGGGAGAATTTTCTGCCAGTCCCCTGCGTGCGCGCTGCGCAAGGAAAGTTCCTGATCCAACCACAGATCCCAGTGGTCGTCGAAAAGCCGGTCGAACGCTGCGCCATCGTCCTCGCGAAACTGCGGGTCGACGCCGGCTTCGAGGGGATAAAGACGGAGCAAATTGGCGGCAAAGCTGTGGATCGTGCCGATGTCGCTACGTTCCAAGTTTCTGAGCGCGTCACGAATGCGATGGTCCAATTCGTCTTTTGAAAGTTGATAGAGCGCGATCAGCGCTTCAACGTCGCTCTTGGTTTTAGCCTCGGCATCGTTTGCGGCTTCACGGTCGAGCTGGCTATCGAGATAAGCCTGCAAGCGCTGGCGCAGTCTGAGCTTCATTTCATCGGCGGCTTTGTTGGTAAAGGTGAGGGCTACGATCTCGGTGATTTTTAGCGGCTCGGGATTACGCAGCAGCAAATGAACGAGCCGATCGACCAGCAACGTCGTCTTGCCGGTGCCTGCTCCCGCCGTGACCACGAGATTGCGATCAAAGGTGGCCATGGCGGCCTGGCGATCGCAGGCGTCGGCAAGTTCAATCTGGCTCGTGCTCATCGTCATTGGGATCTATTGCGCGCAAAGCGCGATGGGTTTCGGTTACCGGATCGTTCTCCGCGCGCCACAGGCTCGGCGCGTGGTTTTTGCGGCAGATCGGCGCCGCGTCACAGTGGCTGCAGTGGGCGCCACGGTTGATGAAGAAACGGCCTTGACGAATGCCATCAGCAAGATAGGCGATGGTGCGTTTGGTTGCGGCGCCGACTTTGTCGGCAAGTCCTTCGCTGCTATAAGGCGTCGAGATCAGCGGGCCGTCGGACCAACGTGGCGCAATGTAGTAAAAATTCGCTTCGATGGCCGTGGGTGATGGCTTGAGGAGCTGCTCCTCGGCCCAGCGTTGCGCGAGCATGTAATAGAATGGCGGCTGCAAGCGTTCGCCACGTACGGCGGCGCGGATGAGATTCTTGTCCTGGGTTGCCCGGTTTGCGCCGAATTTGAACTTATAATCGATTACCCGCAGAGCGTCGTGCTTTCGATCAATGCGGTCCATGCGGCCGCGGATCGCCAGATTTTTCAGTGGCTCCGGCCAGTCGGCCGGCAAGCGCGCCGTCATGTCGGTTTCCAAGCTCGCAGGCGAAAACCCTGACTGTGACAGCTCGGCGAGATCCTGAGCGACAACCTGGCGGATCAGTTGGACGAGACCGTCTTTGACGCTTTCCCAAGCGAGCGGGTAACCGATTGGACTATTCTCTTCATAATCGGCAAGGGCGCGGGCGGCGACGGCTTGGAGCGTCATTTCCACGTTCACCGTTGCCGCTTTGCCGGCAAAGTAACCGGCGTCGATCAGCGCGCGGTAAAACGAATTCAATATCTCATGGCCGAGCTCGCCGAACTCAGCGGGGCTTGGTCCGAGGACCTCTTCGGGGCGGTCGAGCGGTTCCAAGCCGAGCACGTGGCGCGCGAAAAACTGAAACGGGCAGCGAGCGTAGGTTTCGAGCGCTGTCGGCGAAGGCCCGCGCTCGGAAAAATGTTTCCAGTAGTTATCGAAACTCGCCAGCGCGCCGTCGTAGGGAAGCAGGCGGTCGCTGCTTCGATCAATTGCGGCGACGACCTGGCGTCCTTGTTTGTAAAGGTCCGGCAGCGAAGCCGAGGCTTCGATCAGCGCGGTGGGATCGCGCTCTTCGAGCGTCAGGCGGATCGCCAGCTCCGCCGGCAATAGCGAATCCTCTCGATCAAACGGCGGCGTGGCGACTTTCTCGCTGATGCCGCGCGGGATCGCGATCGTCTCGCATTGGCGGCCGTTGTCTTCAAGCGCGCGCTTGAGCTCGTCGACGTACCAGGACGGCGCCAGCGCCCTGCCGCTCTCGTCCGCTCGTTGAAACGAGCAATAGAGCCGCTCGCGGGCGGCGCCGGCGAGCAAGGTGAACAGGAGTTTCTCTTCGTCGAAAGCGGTGAGTTTCTGGCTCACCTTGTAGCCGAGATCGCGTTCGAGAACTTCGCGGTCGCGATCGCGCAAGAAAGGGTCTTCCCGAATCGTGCGCGGAGAAACGCCTTCGTTCATGCCGAGCACAAAGAGCGCGCGGAATGCCAGGCCGCGCGCCGCGGTGGCATTGAGCACCATGACGCCATCGATATTGCGCCGATCCTCGGTCACGCTGGAGCGTTCGAGCCAGTGCTGCAAGGTATGGGCGAAATCGCCGAGGGTGACGCGATCTTCCACGCTATCGAGATCGGCGAGCTGGTCCAGGATATCGAGAATCGTTTTGCTGGGTTCCGAATTCGCGCCCGGCGCCGTCATTTCGACGTCAGGCACAATGCCAAGATACTTTCTCAGCAACGCTTTCCAGGTTACCGCGTATTCCTGCCACGAAGCTCGGGTCGGCAATCGAAGTAGATCGGCGATTAAGGATTCGACAATATGGGCAAGGGCGGTTAGTTGCGCTGAGCGGATGCGGATTTTGCGCGGTTCATCGTCATCGGATATTTGCCGCAGTTCCAGATCGCGCCGGCTGTAACGGCGCAGCCGGCGCCACTCGGCCGCGCCTTTGCAAATGGCGAGCTCGCGGGTCGCGAGATCCCAGAGATCGGGACGAACCGAAGCCGGATTCCCATCGATATTTTGAAATTGAAAATAGGGTGAAGAGAGCAGATCGATCACCTGGCCGCGCAGGAAGTCTTTCGCTGGTAGGTTCAAAAGCAGGATAACCGCTTTGGTCAGCGGCGATTGCACCAATGGTTCTTCCAGAGTTCCGGCGAGCGGGATGCGGTGCTGATGAAAAATATCTTTCGTGATTGGCCCGTAGGAATCGAGACTGCGCGCAACGACGCCGATCTCGTGAAATTGCAGCGTGCCATCGTCGACGAGCCTAAGAATTTCCTTGGCGGCCGCCGCGACTTCGTCGTTGACGCCGAACGTGCTCGCAATCTGACATTGCCAATGTTTGGGGAAGTCCGAGTAAGTTCTAGCTTCGGCACTGTCGAAGAGGCGCGCCGTCGCTGGCAGAACGGTTTCGGGCGCCAGCGCTTGCGCCGATTCGATGTTGTGTCCTTGGACATAGCGCTCATAAAAGCGTTCGGCGAAAATCCAAGCGTTATGATTTGGCCGGGCGGTCAAAAGAGGAAAGAACAACGTAGTCGGGTAGTGGCGCGCGACGGCATGAAAAAAATCCAACTGGATCTGGGTCAAATCGTAGAAGCCGTAATAAAAAACCTGACTGAACTGCTTCAGGAATGGCGATGACGGTGCTTGCTCGATGGCGTTGCGGTTCAAATCAGACGAATCGGTAATTTGCTGTTGGCGGCAAAACTGTTGAAAGGTTCGCAATAAAACCAAGACCTCTGATGTGCGTTCGCTGGCGCGCCGGCTAAAATGGCCTTCGCCGAGAGCTTCCAGCGCAACGGTTGGATCGACTAGTCCATCGCGGAGGTCGCGGAGCGTCTGCCATAATGCGGCGCAGCCGCCGGCGCGCTCTTCGATGCCGGCGAACGGCTCGGCGCCGGCTTGGCGCGCCCGAATGATTTGGCGCAGCGCTTCTTCGAGAAAAAGGTCGCTCTGAAGCTTGAGCGGCGTGCGGTTGCTCTCTTCCCGGAGTCTCAGAGCCAACTGGTAGAAGGTCAATAGATGAACATTGAGCAGCGACAAAAGGCGCCTGCGGCTTAAGACCGTCTTGAGGTGGCGGCGTAACGAATCTGACGGAAGCAAAATCAGAAGCGGGCAGAATGGATCGGCGGCTTTACATTTCAGGATTTTGTCGACGAGCGCGTTTTCCAGGTCGGGATGGAACGGCCCCAGGATGGTTTGCATGCTTTGATTCGAACGACTAGGAAACAGATGTTGAACCACTATGAAATATGGCGTCGCCAAGCGCAAGTGAAAATCGGCGCTTCGAAACGGTTGATTACTTTGCCGGGTCCCAGAACTTACTTCCTATTTGAAAAATCGCCGACAAAGCGTTAAACGAAAAGCCAACTTTATGCGTCCATTCACTAAGATTCGGATTCTTTTTTGCTTTGTCCTTCTCTTCGTTTCTCTCCAAACCGAAGCGCGCGGGCGCACGTTGCAGTCGGGTTCCGGTCTGGTCGTCGCCGATAGCGAGCAGGCAGGCGAGGCAGGAATGGAAATCCTCAGGCGCGGCGGCAATGCCATCGATGCAGCAATCGCCACGGCTTTTGCACTTTCGGTGGTGGATCAAGCCTCGTCGGGCTTAGGTGGTGGTGGGTTCATGGTGATTTATCGTGCCAAAGATAAAAAAGCATTTGCGCTCGATTTTCGTGAGACTGCGCCCCAAGCTTCCCGCCGCGAGCTGTACATGAAAGATGGCAAACCAGTGCCGTCCTTGAGCCTCACGGGTGCTCTGGCCGTCGCGGTGCCGGGCGAGGTAGCCGGTTTGGTTGAAGCACACAAACGCTTCAGCACATTGCCACTGGCGGTTTTAGCTGCGCCGGCGATCAAGCTCGCCGCTGACGGGTTTTCGGTTGATGGCGCGTTGCGCGTCGCCATCGAGCGCCAGCAATCCAACATGAAGCGTTTTCCCGATCTCGGCCGGGTTTATATGCCAAACGGCGAAGTGCCTAAGAATGGCGAGCTGATCCGACAGCCGCAGCTAGCCGAGACGCTCAAGGTGATCGCTCAGAAAAGCTCGGAAGTTTTTTATCAGGGCTGGATTGGCGAAGCGATCGTCGAGACGATCAAGAAAGAAGGCGGCGTGATGATATTCAACGACCTAAAAGACTATAGGGCGGTATGGCGCGAGCCGCTTGTCGGCTCCTACCGCAATCATACGGTCATCACCATGCCGCCGCCGAGCTCAGGCGGCGTGGCCATTCTCGAAATGCTCAACGTCCTCGAAGGCTATAAACTCGACCGGTTTCAACACAACTCGGCGGACTATCTTCATCTGCTCGCGGAATCCATGAAACACGCCTTCGCCGATCGCGCGCAGTTTCTCGGGGATCCGGATTTCGTTCATGTGCCGGTTGGTAAGCTCACGGCAAAATCTTACGCGGAGTGGATTCGCGCCCGGATCATGCCGGACAAAACCCGTCCGCCGACGTTTTATGGTTATTACAACTACAATGCCGAAAAAGGCGGAACCACGCATTTTAGCGTCGTCGACCGCTTCGGCAACGGAGTGGCTTGTACGCAGTCAGTCAACACGAGATTCGGCTCTAAGTTACTTGTGCCGGGCACGGGAATCGTGCTCAACAACGAAATGGATGATTTTGCCATCCATTCTGACGTCGGAAATGTTTACGGACTGATCGGTAACGAGGCCAACTCGCTCCAGCCGAAGAAACGGCCACTGAGCAGCATGTCGCCGACCATAATTTTGAATGGAAATCGCCCCGAGGTCATTGTCGGCGCCGCCGGCGGTCCGCGCATTATCAATGCCACGTTGCAGACGATTTTGAATATTGTCGATTTTCGTATGCCGGTAAAAGCCGCGGTGGAGGCCGAGCGAGTGCATCATCAGTGGGTGCCGGATCGGCTGTATTTAGAGGCAAAGATTGTCGGCGATCAGAGAAAAGCCCTGGAACAACGTGGCCACACACTACGAGAACAGGGCGCGCTTGGCGTGGTGCAGGCGATTACCGTCAACGGACCGGGAACGAGCGGAGCTGCGGATCCGAGAAAAACTGAACGGGCGCGGACGGAATAGCCACACGAGTCTGCTTTGTATTGTACGGCCGCCTTTTACCAACGCGAACCGGTCGTCGATAGGCACGAAACTGAAGCGGTTCAAATGTCTTGCTAGGAGGGTCGTCGGCGTTTCCGCCACCAGAGCCAGATGGGAAGGACGATGCGCCAAATCTTGACGAGCTCAGTCGCGGGCTTGAGCATGCGACGCGCGTAACCGCTGACAAAAATGCTCGATAAACCGGCGGCGATCATCGGGTGAGTCTTGAGCACGCGGCCGATGCCCCATAGAGTGCCACTCATATCGAAAGGCGACGGCAGGCTATCACACGCCTTGGCCAGTTCGGCGCGCTCACGAGCGGCCCTGTCGATAAGTGCCTGTTTGCGGCGGGCAATTTCTCGAAGACGATTATTCACGGGTTGATGACCTCAAGTGATCGCGATCTTTGCCGAGCTCGGCTAAGGTAGCAGGGAAAAGCCGGGGACGTTGAAGCAACGCGCTGCGAAGCTTAAGGAAGGCAGCGATGCCAATGCCAAGATAAACTGCTGCTAAGCAGCCAATGGCCGCGATCCAGCCTTGCTCCCAAAATATTGCGACTATGAAGATCGTGAGCAGGATCAAACCGAAGCTGAGAGCAAAAAAGAGCAGCAATATCAGCACCAGAGTCTGCTTGAGCCGCTCCCTTTCCTCCTCGAGCTCGGCGACGAACAGCTCCAGGCGCGTGTGGAACGCCGAGCTTAAAATCGCCAGCAATCCTCTCAATGAGTGAAAAAAGCCGGGTGAGCCGCTCGTGCCCGGGGTAGGTCCTCGATCCGCCATCGCTGGACGATCATTTGCCGCGCATCAATAGGCCGAGCACCAACCCGACACCAGCCGCGACGCCGACGGCGGTCCAGGGGTTTTCGCGTACATAGTCGTCGGCCACTGCCGCACACTCTTTGGACTTTGCCAGTACCGTTTCCTCCGCGTCGGCCAGAGCTTTTTTTCCTTCGACCAGGCTCTGGTCGATTTTTTTCCGCGCTTCGGCGATTCTCTCGCCTGCCTGGCTGGCCGTCGCTTTGAGCAACTCTTCGGCGTCGGCGACAAGGTTTTTCAGGTCGTTGACAAGTTTTTCTTTGCTCGTGGCTTCGCCGTTCATAATAACCTCCCCATAATTCAAGCTGCTATCGGTAGACATGATAATCAGCCTCCAGGGGGTATTCAAGGAGGCAATTTGGCGACGAGCCAAGTCTTCTTGCCACGAGTACGGTGAAAGACGCGACGATCGCCAAGTGCGGCAGGCGCATCTGGCCGTAAGCGTGCCTGTTGCCTAATTTTCGAAGGGATTCTTAAGAAGGATTGTTTGCTCTCGACCCGGGCCGACCGAAACTAAAATGATTTTTGTGCCAACGACCTCTTCGATGCGCCGCACGTACTTCTGAGCGGAGGCGGGTAGGTCGGAAAAATTCCGCGCATCGCCCAGGGGCGCTTCCCAGCCAGCCAATTCCTCGTAAACGGGCTGTGCGCCGTGCATGACTTTGGAGCTGGCGGGGAACTCGTGCAAATCTTTGCTCTCATAACGGTAGGCGGTGCAGATGGGGATTTTCTTAAAGCCGGTAAGCACGTCAAGCTTAGTCAATGCGATACCGGTCATGCCGTTCATTCTCACGGCGTGGCGCACGCCCACGGCGTCGAACCAGCCACAGCGGCGCGATCTACCTGTGGTTGCGCCGAACTCCGCGCCTTCGCGTCTGAGCGTTTCGCCGTCCGGTCCGTTAAGTTCAGTCGGAAACGGGCCGCTGCCGACCCGAGTCGTATACGCTTTGGATATGCCGATGACTTGCTGAATATGCTGCGGGCCGACACCGGACCCCGAACAGGCGCCGCCGGTGACCGTGCTTGAAGACGTCACGTAAGGGTAGGTGCCATGGTCGACATCGAGCAGGGTCCCCTGTGCCCCTTCGAACAGTACGCGTTTGCCGGCGCGCATTTCCTGGTCGAGCAAGAGACCGGTGTTGGTTACGAATTTGCGCAGCTTCTCGCGATAGCGTCCATAACTTACGTGAATCTTGTCGAAGTCGAGGGTTTTCTCTTTAAGAATGGCCTTTAAGTAAATATTCTTTTCTTCGATGTTCCGCTGGAGCTTTTCGCGGAAGGTGTCTTCTTCCAAAAGATCGACGAAACGAATACCGGTGCGTGCGACCTTGTCTTCATAAGCGGGTCCGATGCCGCGGCCTGTGGTGCCGATTTTGCCTTTGCCGCGCAGGCGCTCGCGGGCGAGATCGATGGCCTTGTGATAGGGCATGATCACATGCGCCTGTTCGCTGATGCGCAATTGTTCGTCGTCGACGAGATGCCCTCGCCGCTTTAGTGTTTGAATTTCCTCGATGAGAATTTCCGGATCGACGACGACGCCGTTACCGATCACGCAAAGTTTGTCCGGATGCAAGGCGCCCGAAGGCACTAGGTGAAGGATCGTTTTGTCGCCATTGACGACCAGGGTGTGGCCGGCGTTATTGCCGCCCTGAAACCGAACGACGATGTCGGCTTCATCGGTAAACAGATCGACGACTTTACCCTTCCCTTCATCGCCCCATTGGGCGCCGATGATTGCGACGTTGGACATCTTTTAATTTAGATTTTGGATTTTGGATTCGAATCCAAAATCTAAAATCGAAAATCGGATCACAGTTTTACCAATGTTGCCGAGACGATTTGCGGCAAGGCGCGCAACTCGTCGAGAGCTTTTTTGCTCACCATTTCGTCGACGTGAGTAAACGAGATGGCATTACCGGCTTTTTCGCTCCGCCCGAGCTCCATGCCGGCGATGTTTATGCCGTTATTACCGAGAATCGTGCCGACGGCGCCGACGACGCCTGGAACGTCCTTATTCTGGAGAATGAGTATATACCCTTCAGGCACCGCTTCGAGGTAGAAGTTGTTGACACGCACGATACGCGGATGCTTGGCGCCGAACATCGCGCCTTCGACTTCCAAGTTTTGTTTGCCGTTCTTCGCCTTGACGGTGATCGAGCTGGCGAAATCTCCGGCCTGTTCGCTTTTGGACTCCATGACCTTGATGCCCCGCTCTTTGGCCACCAGCGGCGCATTCACGTAATTAACAACCGATTCCATAACCGGCGACAAGAGTCCCTTGAGGACCGCCAATGTGAGCGCCGCTACGTTGTACTGGGTCACGTCGCCGCGGTATTCCACCTGGACTTCCTTGGGCAGCGCGCCCGCCATTTGTGTATGGAGACTGCCAAGTTTTTCACCCAGAGTTAGATACGGGCGCAAGACTTCCAGAAGCTCGGGACTTACCGATGGGACATTGACCGCGTAGCGGACCACGCCCTTGGCGAGAAAATCGACCATCTGTTCGGCGACAGCGATGGCGACGTTGAGCTGCGCTTCATCAGTGGACGCGCCGAGATGGGGCGTGGTGACGACTTGTTCCAATTGGAGCAGCGGGTGATTCGGCTTCGGCGGTTCGTCGACGTATACATCAAGCGCGGCGCCGGCGACCTTGCCTTTTTTGATCGCATCCGCCAGATCTTGCTCGTCGACGATGCCGCCCCGGGCACAATTGATGATGCGCACGCCTGATTTCATCTTGGCGAAAGCGCCCCTGTTGATAAGCCCCTGGGTTTCCGGCGTTAGCGGGACGTGGACCGTGATAAAATCCGATTTGGTAAAAATATCTTTCAAAGTGCCCGGCTCGACGCCCATCCGCGCGATGTTTTCGGCAGCAATGAACGGATCGTAGCCGATGACCTTCATTCTCAGGCCCGCGGCTCTTTCCGCCACGATACGGCCGACGTTGCCCAGGCCAATGACCCCAATGGTTTTGTTGCAAAGTTCGACGCCGATGAATTTGTTGCGGTCCCACTTGCCGCTTTTGAGCGAAGCGACCGACTGGGGAATATGGCGCGCCAGCGCCATCATTAAAGCGATCGTGTGCTCGCCGGTGGTGACGTTGTTGCCGCCGGGGGTGTTCATGACCACGATCCCTCGCTTGGTCGCGGCATCAGCGTCAATGTTTTCATAGCCCACACCCGCGCGGCCGATGACTTTGAGGTTCTTCGCTGCTTCGATCAATTCAGCGGTAATTTTCGTGCCGCTACGAATAACCCAGCCGTCGTAGTCGCCACAGATTTTTTTGAGCTCGTCGGGCTTTAGCCCGAGTTTGACGTCGACTTCGAAGCCGTCGGCGTTCTTAAATACGGCCAGCCCTTCGGGAGCGAGCGAGTCAGTTACTAAGATCTTCATTCTCTATTTCACCGGGTGGTTTCTACTCTGACGTTCGAAGATCGAAGATTGTCGATAGAAAATCGCGCGATCCTCAATCCTCTTTTCGATACCCGGCCTCTAAACCAGCGCCTCCATTAGGACTTCCTCTGCCGCCGCGACGCCCTTGCCAAAGGGAATCTCGGCGCCGAATTTTCTCAGCGCCATTTCCACGGCCGCAATCGCGGTGATCACGTCGAATGCGCCCATGTAACCGACGTGGGCGATGCGGATCACTTTGCCCTTGAGCTGATCCTGGCCTTCGGCCAGCGTGACGTTCATGTTGTCGCGTAAATAGTCGAGCACCCGATCCGCATCGATGCCGTTCGGCATGTAGATACCGGTCGCAGCCGGGCTCGGGCTTTCGGGCGCCAGCAGTTTAAGTCCGAGTGCCGTCGCAGCCGCGCGAGTTGCCCGGCACATGCGGGAGTGGCGGCCATAAACTTTTTCCAATCCCTCGCGCTCGATCATTTCGAGCGACGCGCACAGGCCAAAGATCAATGACACTGCGGGAGTGAATGCGCCGGAGCCTTTTTGCTGATTTTTGCGCTCGAGATTCAGATCGAAGTAGAAACGCGGTAGTTTTGCTTTCTTGGTTTTTTCCCACGCGCGGTCGCTGAAGGCGACGAAGCCAAGCCCCGGCGGTAACATCAATGCCTTTTGCGAACCGGTCACCAAAGCGTCAATGCCCCACTCGTCCAGCGGCAGCGAAACCACGCCGACCGCCGTGACACCATCGACGAGGAACAAGGGCCCGTTCTTGGTGAGCTTGGCAATCTCTTTGACCGGATGCAGCACAGTCGTAGAAGTTTCGCTCGCCTGGATCATCACACCTGTGATGTCCGGGTTGGCTTTCAGTTGCTTTTCGACATCGGCGACTTTAACGGCCTGGCCCCATTCGACTTTCAGTTCTATCGGATTCAATCCATATGCGTTGGAGATGTTGAGCCAGCGCTCACCGAACTTGCCGCCGTTGATGACAAGGACTTTATCGCCGGGAGAAAATAGATTGGCGACCGAGGCTTCCATCGCGCCCGTGCCCGATGACGCCAAGATAAGAACGTCATTTTTCGTTCCGAAAAGTTTTTTGAGTCCCGCGCGCGCCTCGTCGAAGATCTTGTTAAATTGCGGCGTGCGATGATGGATCATGGTCTCCGACATCGCCAGTGCGACTACATTGGGTATCGGTGTGGGGCCGGGTGAGAGTAAATACTGCTTGATCATTTTTGTCTCGCTGATGTTTTTGCAATATTAAGGCGATAGGCCGAAGCAAGCAACGCGCATAACGAGGCGCGAGCTCCGAGTCGACTGCGGCGTACTTTTGCTCGTACGCCACATGGAGATCGAGGCGCGATAAACGGAGTTAGGCGCGAATAATTGCTTCGGCATAAACAAAAAAACCTGGACCTCTATGGTTAAGAGACCCAGGCGGTCGGCCTACTTAATGCTTTGCACTCCCTCGTGGTCAATTCCACGTTCGCCAGTCGCGCAAAACTTACGCAAGACTTCTATCTTGAAAGCCCTGGGTTGTCAATGTAGTTGCGAATCAGAGCCCTAGCCATTTGAATTTGCTAACCTGATTTGGATTGTGCCAATATTCGCGTGCCTATGGAACGGCTAATTCTCTTCGATATTGACGGCACGCTCACGCGCACGCAGCACGGCTATATTCCTTTCAACGAGGCGATAGAAAAGACCTTCGGAATTTGCGGCGACATTCGCACCGTCATACCGGACGGCAATACCGATCCGATGATCGTGAAAGACATTTTCGTAAACGCGAATGTAGCAATCGAAATTTTAGATGCAGAGTGGCAGCGTTTCTCGGCCAATCTCCATGACTGCTACAAGAATGCCGTTGATCGAGGCACGACGACGGTTCGTCCATTGCCGGGGGCAATGGATTTGCTCCAGGCGCTCTCAGGAGATAAGAAATTTCATTCGAGTGTCGTGACGGGCAATTTCGAAGCCACGGCGGCTGTCAAGCTCGAAGCTGCCGGACTGACGCCCTATCTTTGTCGCGGCGCCTACGCCAGCGATTCACAACGCCGTGCCGATTTGCCGCATATTGCCAAGTCGCGGTGCGAGGAGATGAGCGGAAGAACATTTCTCTCCGAGCAATGCATCGTCATCGGCGACACGCCAAAGGATTTGGAAGCGGCCCGGCATAATCAGATGAAATGCGTGCTTGTCGGCACCGGCCGGTATCCGTTAGAGGAGCTGCGGTATTGCCAACCGGATGACTGCCTACCGGATCTGACTGATACGGAATCAATCGTAGCGTTGCTATCGAAGATTTAGCGAAATCGATCGGGGGAAACATGCAATATCGAACTATCGGGAAAACCGGCGTGCGCGTCTCGGAGATCGGCTTTGGTTGCGGCAACAATGCCGTACTGATGGTCAAGGCGCCGTACGATGATCAAGTGAAAGCGGTGCGCCGCGCTCTGGATCTGGGCATCAACTTTTTCGACACAGCGTTCGCCTATGGCTTGGGCAAGTCTGAAGAAAACTTGGGACGGATTCTAAACGAGCTCGGTGCGAATCCTGTTATCTCGACCAAGATTCGCCTTGAGGCCGACGCCGTCGGCGATGTCAAAGCGGCGACGATTCGCGCAGTAGAAGCCGGATTGGCGAGACTGAAGAGAGATCGTGTCGATTTTGTCCAGCTTCATACACGAGTCACCTTGGAGCACGGCATGGGCAAGCGATTCAGCCTCGCTCCAAAAGACGTACTGGGGCCGAACGGCGTGATGGACGGATTCAAAACGATGCGCGACCGTGGCAAGGTCGGCCACTTCGGCTTCAGCGGCTTGGGCGATCCGAATGCATTGCATGAATTGGCCGACAGTGGCGAGTTTCATGGTTTTCAGTGCTACTACAATCTCCTCAATCCAAGCGCCGGACAACCTGTTCCCGCCGGCTTCAGCGCGCTCGACTACGGTCTAATCCTCGATCACGCCGCGGCCAAAGGAATGGGAGCTTTCGTCATCCGCGTTCTAGCTGCCGGAGCGCTCACTTCGGATCCCAGCCCGGGAGGCGGCGGCAGCGGCCAAACGCTGTCTCCGGGTTCAGATTACCCAGTGGACCTTCAGCGAGCGGAAAAAATAAAAGCTGCACTGAACGTGGAGGGTAGGGATCTTACTCAAGCGGCAATTCGCTTCGGCCTGATGAATCAGAAAGTCTCCGTGGTGCTGGTTGGCTTTTCAAACACGACGCACATAGACGAAGCGGCCGCGTGCTCGGGAATGCCGGGATTGTCGGATGAGCAGATGGCCAAGGTGAGGAAACTTTGGGAGACGGATTTTGAGCAGGTTGTGTAGCTAGCGTACGGTTCTCGTGCGATGGCAAATTGGAGGTGGTGATGCTGTGCGGTACGCTTGTATTGCTATCCAAAAACTAAAACCAACATGTTTGTTGTAGAGTCCAAAGATCAAGCAGCGATTTTCAGTGTTCTGAATGTAGCCAGCATCTCGCGTTGAAGCTTTTGGTAATGGTCATCAAGCGGATGAAGGTTTTT
>DASPXM010000194.1:0-32718 GCA_035637295.1 Verrucomicrobiia bacterium | reverse complement strand
GCGATAACCACCGACTTTGAATCGGTGTAGTGCTCGATCGCTTCGTCGCCATGCTCTTTGCCGAGACCGCTTTGCTTCACCCCGCCGAAGGGCAATTCGTCGTAGATGATCTGCGCCGAATTGACCCAGGTGTAACCGGCTTCGATATTTTCCGCTCCGTACATCGCTCGGTTGATGTCCTTGGTCCAGATCGAAGAACCGAGACCAAAGATCGAGCCATTCGCCTGCTCGATGGCCTGGTCTAAATTCTTCACCCGCACGATCGGCAGGGCCGGACCAAATACTTCTTCTTGGATCATCCGGGAATCAGGATTAACGTCCGCCACCAACGTCGGTTGGAGATAGAAACCTTTGTCGTAGTCATCACCCTTGGGCCGCTGGGCGCCAAAAATAACTTTGGCACCGCGCTTCACGGCGTCTTCGACCTGCTCTTCGACTTCTTGTCTCTGCTCCTTGGTGTGGAGCGGCCCCATCAACACACCAGACTTTAGACCATTGCCGACGGTGATCTTCTGAGCTTTCTCGACCAGTTTTTCCATGAACGTGTCGGCGATCTTGTCAAACAGATAGAGCCGTTTGACCGCCAGGCAGGCCTGGCCGCAATTGAAGAAGCGGCCGACCGAGGCGGCGCTAACCGCGCGATCGATGTCGGCGTCGTCGCAGACGATCATCGGATCGCTGCCGCCGAGTTCCAACGTCACGTGTTTGAAGTCCTTTGCCGCAGACTGCATCACACGACGACCGGTGTCCGTGGCACCGGTGAAACCAATCTTGCGCACGGTTGGGTTCACCAGCAGCTCTTCGCCGACCACGCTGCCCGGGCCGGTGACGACATTGAGCACGCCCTTCGGGCCGCCGGCGTCTTGGATCGCTTTATCGATGATCTCGCAAGTCCGGAGATCGGTCAGCGGCGTCGTGCCTGCAGGTTTTACGACGACGGTGTTGCCCGCGAGCAGCGCCGGACCGAGCTTATTGCCCATCAAAGACACCGGAAAGTTCCATGGCACGATCGAGCCGCACACACCGAGAGGCTTGCGCAGAACGAGGCCGTGGCGGCCGCTATCGAGCATGACCGCCGCCGTGCGCATGGTTTTTGCCATGCCGCCGTAATGATCGAGGGTGTGGACAAACCGGCGAATTTCCAAAATGGACTCGCGCATGGGTTTACCCTGTTCCTTCGTCAGCAACGTGGCAAGTTCTTTTTCCTGTTGGAGAATCGTATGGCCCGCCGCCAACAACACGGCGCCCCGCTTCGATGGCGCCATCGCGGACCATTTCTTGAGCGCGCCTTTAGCGGCGTCGATGGCGCGCCGGATATCCTTAACTGTTCCCTTGGGTACGGTGTCAACAACTTCCCCGGTGGCGGGATTGCGAACTTCGGTAGTCTGTCCGCTCTCGGAATCGACCGACTCACCCGCGACTAACATTTTGGCCATAATGGTCCTCCTAATCTACTTTCAGAATTTAGAGAAAAATCATGTTCATAGGTGGAAGTCAACAATTCGCGGCGCCGAAAAGGTTGACAGGTCGCTGGATTGCGGCTAGTGGTTTTGATTCTAGACGAGTCAATTTGACGCGTACTAAGGAGCGACTAGTGGCACGCAATGGATACAAAATCTTCGATGCCGACACCCATGTCAGGCCCGATGCCGACCTCTTGGAGCCGTATTTAAGCGCTCCCGCTCGCGCGAAATTGGCGCTATACGAAAACTATAGGGCGCGGAACAATGATGGCGCGGTCACTTACTTGATGGGCGAACGCAAATACAAGCGTCGTCTAGGCCTCGCTGGCGATGAAGAGCCACAAGGCAAGGAGTACATGAGCGGCTACAAACGCCACCAGCATGGCAAGCCGAATCCACTTTGTGAGCGTGATCCAGGTGTGCGTATTAAGGATATGGATCTGGAAGGCGTCGATGTGAATCTCATGCTGCCTTCCGGCTGGTTCGGTTGTTGGACGACGATTGAAGACGTTGCGCTCGAAACGGCCGTGTATGAGGCCTATCACCGCTGGATGGCGGATTACTGCGCGGCGTTTCCGAGCCGTTTGAAAGGCGTTGTCCTGGTTGCCGCGCGCGACATCAAAACTTCCCTCGTCGAGCTCCATCGTGCTGCGAAAGAACCTTGGCCGCTGGCGGTTTTTGTCTACGCGCCCTATCAATTTCCGCTCGATCATCCCGATCTCGAGCCGATTTGGCAGGCGGCGGCGGATTACAATTTGTCCATCGCGCTGCACACGTTCACGGTCATGCCGCCCTATGCCCCGGGTGGATTGGACTCCTGGGATAATCTATGGCTGCAGAGATCGGCTGCGCACCCGTGGTGCGGGCAGCGCAACATGGCGTCGATCATCGGCGCGGGCATCATGGACCGCTATCCGAACATTCGCGTCGGAACTTTGGAAGCCGGTCACGGATGGCTGCCCGCCTGGGTCAATCGTCTCGAAGAACATACCAAGCTCTGTGCGGAGGCGTTGCCACCGCTCAAGCAGACCATCCGCGAGTACGTCACCGGCGGGCGCTATTTCCAAAGCATTGAAGTCTCCGAAGGCGCAGCCATCACCCGGAGCGTGATCGACTTATTGGGCGCTGAAATTCTGATGTTTGGCTCGGACTATCCTCACGGTGAGAGTTGGTTCCCAGTTTCCGTTGAGACGGTCCTTGGTTGGAACTTGAAAGACGCTGAGATACGCAAGCTCCTGTGGGACAACGCCGCGCGGTACTATCAGCGGTATTCTGAATGAAGCCGACCGCTCTGGGACTCGAGCTTAAAAAATTGTTGCGGCGTCCAGGAAAAGTCCTCGCTGTATTGGGTGCGCCTAATGCTTTTCATGCCAAGATCATGGAAGCCAGCGGCGTCGAGGCCTGCTTCGTGGGCACGAGCATCACCGGCGGCAATTACACCGGACTCCCAGATCTCGGCATTCTCTCGATGACCGAATGCGTCGGCTTCGCCAAGTGGATCGCGCGGAGCGTGAAGATGCCAGTCATTCTCGACGGCGACACGGGACATGGCGGCATCATGGCGGTGCGCCGTCTCGTGCGTGAGTGCGTCGACGCCGGACTCGCAGGCTTGCGGCTCGACGATCAACCGCTGGAACAAAAGCGCCGCACCATGTCGACGGGCATTTCGATCGTCTCGCGCGACGATGCGGTGTCGCGCTATCGGGCGGCGGTGGACGCCAAGGACGAGATCGATCCGAACTTCGTCATCATGGCGCAATGCTACGCGCGCAACGCTGTCAACGGTGGCATGGCCGAAACGCTCAAGCGCCTGCGGCTCTATGAAAAGGATGGCGGCGTCGATTGGGTACAATTCGAAGCGCCCCATTCGGTGGCGGAGATCAGGCGAGCGCGGAAAGTTGTGAAGGGGCCGTTCTCGGCGATGAAAGGCCAGTTGACACGGGCGTTGACGCTTGAAGAGCACAAAGAACTAGGTCTCAACGCCGCTTGGTACACTTTCCTCCCCGATCAAGTGCTCAAAATTTCTTCGTGGCGATTCCTCGAATCATTTAAAAAGAAAGATATGCGCGCTTGGTACGAGTTCTTGGAAGAGCATCCGAATACGCCCTTTACCGGCGGCCAGGCGCTGCCATGGGACGCCACGGGGATGAGCGAGCTGACGAAGTTGGAAGCGCGCTATTTCCCGAAGAAGCGGAGGTAGTCTAATGTGGTCTGTTCGCCTGGTTGTTTGCTCGGTCGTTTTGTTTGCCTCGCAACTGGAAGCCCAGAGCGATTTCTATAAAGGCAAACAGATCAAGATCGTCGTCGGCGCTTCGGCAGGCGCGGCCAGTGATCTTTATGCGCGCGTGGTCGCGCAACATCTTCCTAAGCAAATTCTCGGCAAACCCGAGGCAATCGTGCAGAACATGCCCGGCGGCGGCTCCATGACGGCGGCCAATTACGTTTATAGCGTCGCCAAGCCCGATGGGCTGACGCTCGGGGCGGTGACTGCGCCGATCTATTTCGCGCAGCTTCTCGGCCGCAAGGAAGTGCAATTCGACTGGGCGAAATTTACCTGGATTGGCACGCCGGAAGAAAACGACGAGCTATTATTCATTCGCTCGGATCAACCTTACAAGACGCTGCTCGATTTGCGCAAAGCGCCGGAGGCACCGCGCTGCGGCGCCTCCGGAGTGGGCAGCACCGGATATTACATACCGAAGCTCCTGGAAGAGGTTTTTGGCTTGAAGATTAACATGGTCACGGGCTACCCGGGCGCGGCTGACGTCGATATTGCCGTTGAGAAAAACGAGATACACTGCCGCGGCACCACGATCAGCGCTTTTTTTGGACGCGAGCCGGGAAAAACTTGGGCGAAAAACGGTTTCGTGAGATTCCTGGTTCAAACCGGGGACCAGCGCAATCACCGACTACCCGACACACCGACGATTTGGGAGCTGATGGATCAGGAAAAAGGCATGGATGCAAAAAAACGGTTAGCGCGCGTGGTCCTCGGCCCGGGGGCTTTCGGTCGGCCGATTTTAGCGACACCAGGGATTCCGGCCGAACGGGTGAAGCTGCTGCGCGAAGCCTACGCAAACATGCTGAAAGATCCTGAATTTGTCGCAGAGGCGAAGAAGCGGCAGTGGGAACTCGCACCGGTAAGCGGCGAACGGTTGGAAGCGCTGGCAAAAGAAGTCATTCATCAGCCGCCGGATATCGTCGAACGCATGAAAAAAATTATGGGCGAGTCGTGAAAAGGCAATAGACATAGAAACAAATAAATCTTGATTTTGGGGCGTAGCGTCCGGCGCTCACCCACTGGAGGACAGAGCATGGACCTTTCAAAATACATCGTTAAAGCCCGCCCCGGGGTTCTCGGCGGCAAGCACGAGGAGAAGCGGCCGCTGCGGCAGCTCAGTGCATTACCGGTGAAGCGGCATGTTTTCATCAACCGCGACTCGCACCCCGATGCCGAAATTTATGTTGCGATCCACCAAGCCAAAAATTTGCCCGACCCAGTTCCCGACTATCAGGTGTCGCATTGCCACAATACGGATGAATTCTATTATTTCATCGGCGACGATCCTGATCTGAGCGGTTTGGAAGGACAGATCATCTTTGAAGGAAAAGTGCACAAGATCGTTTCGCCGGCGACGGTCTATATTCCCGAAGGCACGGTGCACGAGTACAAAGTGACGCGCGGGGCGGGGACTGTAACGGTACTGTTCCGTAGCCGCGGTTACACCCACGAAGACCACTCATTCGATCTCGCCAAAGGTGAGCGCGATTTCGCTAGGTATGCGGGTTACATTTTCCCTCCGGATGTGCGGCCGACGACGGAAATCAAATATCATACCGACGCCGCGCCGGGCGTGCGCTACGTCTTCGTCGACGGCAAGCTGAAACCGGAAGCCGGCTTTTACACCGTGGTGCGGAGCGTATCGAACGTCAGACCGACGCAGGCGAATTACGTCGACAAGCACACGCACAACTGCGACACGCAGCATATCGCCATTGGTGCCGGTCCGGACCTCACCGGGCTGAAGATCGAGTTCCAGATACGGGACGAGAAAGTTATCGTCGAAAGTCCCGTCGGCGTGAATATCCCGGCCGGAACGCCGCACGCGCAACGCATCGTTGAGGGTTCGGGCCATTTTTTCAACTTCGTGCCGAAGGGCAATTACAACGACGGATTGGTTTGAACGGAAGCAAATTCTAGGAGTCAAGGTGGGTTTTCGATCTAGTTTACTCGACCTTAAAGGAGCCGTGCATTTTCTTGGCGGCGAGCGAATGCGGTGGTTGGTCTTGGGAATCACGGCTTTCCTTATTCTATTTGCGCAGGCGTCGCACAGCAGGTTGACCACCGATCCGATCGTGTATTCAGGCATCGCGCGGACGATGGCTGAATCCGGTGATTACTTGACGCTAAAATTGGGAGAGGAACCCTATTATTTTAAGCCACCCCTCGGTTTCTGGCTTGCCGCCCTCGCCATCAAATTATTGGGTCCGAACGTCTTAGCCGTAACTCTGTTTTCGCGATTGTTCGGCCTGGGTTGCGTCTTATTGACCGCGTGGCTCGGAGCGCGCCTTTATGATTCGCGGGTCGGGTGGATGTCCGGTTTCGTTCTTGTGACGAGCTATGTATTCTTTGAGGCGTCGAATACGTTTCGCTTGGATTCCGCGCTGATCTTCGGAATCTTACTTTCTTTTTTTGGTTATTTCAGTGAAAAGAAGTGGGGACCGCCGGTCTTTTATCTCGGCGTCTCCATCGCGCTTTTATCAAAAGGGCCCCCGGGACTGTTGCCACTTTTCATTGTGCCGGTACACGCGTTTCTTTGCGGAGAGCGCGGCTCGTGGTCAAAAAATACGGTCCATTGGCTGACGTGGTCACCATTATTGCTCGTACCGTTGTCTTGGTGGATTTATCTGGTGTGGACTGAAGGGATGCATCCGTTAAATCGTCTTTACAGCGAACTTCTTAGAGCTAAGGGTGGGATAACGTCGCATTGGGGAAGTATCTGGTCGACATATGTCGTTGGATTTTCTAAGGTCTATTGGCCATGGCTGCCCTTTGCTGTGATTGGTGCATGGTCAGCGGCGCGTAATTTATGGAATTCCGAAACAGATCGCTCGGAACGCGCAGCGGCCGGCACGTTGCTAATTTGGAGTGCTGTTGTGATCGCAAGCTGTGCCCTGAAAAGGGCCCAATACCTCCGCTACGTCATTCTTGCGTTACCTGCAATCTCAATCCTGAGCGCCAAAGCCATCATCGACCTGACGGGTGAAAAAATTTTTGCGTGGTTGCCGGGAACCGTGGCGATACTCGCGTTAATGGCGGGGATTTTCTTGGCGTGCTTTCCCCCGCCTCCGGCATCGAGCCGAAGCGCGGAGTATCAGGCAATGGCGGAAATCTTAAATCACCGGCTTCCACCAAAGCTGTCAGTTTCAATGCTGAAGCTCAAACCCAAGCGCGGCAAAAAAGAACCCGAACTCTCGCGTCCCGAAAAGAGTCTCGGAATTTTCTATTTCAATCGTTCTGTTCAGCTCGTTTCTGTGGCAGAAGTGCGAGAAAACGCCAAGAACGAACGGGTTACTTTACTGATGCGTAGGGGCGAAATTCGTCGCATTCGTCAAGAAGTGCCGATCGAGTTGCTTTTCGCCGGAAGCTTGCACGCGGTGGCTGAAGTGTCGCGACAACCATGAGATCGTTCAGATTTTGGCTTGAGTAACATCGTTTTCGTGTGTTTTTCGTGCGGCTGAGGAACATTTTTTTCGGTTTCACCGTGCCGCGCGAGGTCCATCAGGAACTGGGGGGAAAATGACCAACGAAAAAACCGAAGTAGCAGTGTTTGGGGGCGGCTGTTTCTGGTGCACGGAAGCCGTCTTTGACGAGTTGCGCGGTGTTTCTTCAGTCGTGTCAGGTTACGCCGGTGGGAGGACCAAGGATCCTACCTATGAACAAGTTTGCTCCGGGACAACCGGGCACGCCGAAGTGATCAAGATCGAATTCGATCCAACGGAGGTTTCCTTTCGCGATTTGATGACCGTGTTCTTCGCGACCCACGATCCAACGACGCTTAACCGCCAGGGCAACGACGTCGGCACGCAGTACCGATCAGCGATCCTTTACGCCAATGAGCAGCAAAGACAAGAAGCTGCGTCGTTTATTAAAGAACTGGGTGATGCCAAAACATTCAGAGATCCGATTGTGACGACCCTGGAACCGTTGACGGAATTTTATCCGGCGGAAGGCTACCACCAAAAATACTACGCCAATAATCCGTATCAACCTTACTGCCAGTACAGCATTCCGCCAAAGCTGAGTAAGCTACACAAGCAATTCGCGCAACTTTTGAAGTCACATGGCAAAACGTAGGCAGATGTTGTGATCGGCAGCGAGCTTCTAAGAGGCTTCGTCGGCTAGATCAAGGCCAGCCAAAGCATTACCGCCGTTCCGGTCATCATGACCAGTCCAAGTGGCACACCGAGCCGCGCCCATTCGGTGCTTTTGATGTGCAGCGCATGGGCGGAGATGATATTTGGGATGTTGCCGGGGATGAGCATGCCGCCGGAGATGAGCAGCCCTAACAACGCGCTTTTAATCTGACCTTCGGCCAACGTCGGGCCGATTTCCGCGGCGGCGAGTGTCGCGTTGTCGAGGACGGCGGAAACCATGTTGACCCAGAAGAGAATCTGTGACGAGAGTTTGATGAGATATGTGTCAATGAGCGGTTTGAAACCGGCGCCAAGGAAGATCAAGGCCATGACGAAAATGTAGACTTTGCCCGCCCGCACAAATACCTCGCCTAGTTTTTCCTCTTCCTCTTCTGCTGTCAGAGATTCTTCGGTGTCTTCCGGTTTCTGACGAACGAAAAAAATTCCAACGACGCCCAAAACGACAACCGCCGGTACGACGTAAAGAGCCAAAAGTTTGAACAAATAGAAGAAGTCGGCGTGATAGGGTGCGCCGCTGAGTTTGGACACGACGATAGTCGAGAGCGGTTCACCCAATGGTGTAAGCGCCGCGCCGAGGCCGATCGAAAAACAGGCGATCACTGTAAGATTCACTTCGGCATGACGGTGTAGCGGCAGCACGGTGATCAATTCGACAAGAAGCAGTGCCGCGATGATCGCTGAGATGAGACTGGATAACAAACCCAAAATGATAACCCCGCTGCAAATGATGAGAGAGAGCGGTACGGTAATTAACACCCGGCGCATTGCGTGGTCGATGTATTTGCGCAGGTAATGGAACAGCACGCCGGCGCCGAGGACGGCGAGAGTGATGTTGATCGGAGCGATAAAACCTTCATGGATAACTTCTGTGCTCCATGCATTTGCGATCGTCGCGCTGATCACGCCCATCGCGAACAAAAAGGCTTCGAGGTTCGATTCGATCTTCTTATTCAAGAACGGACCGATCAAGACAATTATAAAAATTACAGAAAGTCCGATGGCTAGCATGTTATTTCCAGGATCTCGGTTCTATGACATCGCGCGCCGAAAGAAGCAATGTCGGTGCCGTTTTTCACCATTCGAGCAGCGGATCGCGCTGGCATGTTTCTCCCGCGGCAAATATCCTAGAAATCTGTCGATTGCGTTGATAAGGTGGGGAAAATTTATTCTGCGGGGGCGACGGCATGGTGTTAAACGCCAAGTACAAGAAAGTTTTTTTGATTATTAGTTTGTTCGCGATGCTCAACGTACAGGCGGCCTCTGCCCAAGAAATGAGCTTGCGCGCGGTTTACAATGCCCTGAGCGGCGTGATGGCGCCGATCTGGATAGGGCAAGACGCGGGACTTTTTACCAAGCAAGGAGTCGACGTTGATCTGAAATATTTGGCCGCCACGACCGCGGTGCAAGGGATGGTCGGCGGCGGCGAAGAAATCGGGCTCGTCGGCAATCAGGGTATCGACGCCAAGCTCGAAGGCGCGGATTTAACATATGTCGCCAGCGGGCTGCCGGTGTTTGTCTTCCAGCTTTACGCGCGCCCGGAAATCAGAACGATGGCGGACTTGAAAGGCAAAGTGGTTGCGGTGACGCAGCCGGCGGCGTCGACCGATTACGCAATGCGCATCGTGCTCAAACGTAACGGCTTGGAGCCCGATAAAGACGTGCGGATACTTTATGCTCAGGATATCAACGGCGTGTTAAACTCGGTGAGCGCGGGAAATGCCGCGGCGGGAATCATGTCCGCGCCGACGTCGATCCGCGGCAAAGCGGCGGGGCTCAGATCCATCGTCGATATTACCGCTCTCAAAGTGCCGTTTCTTTTCACCGCCATGCTTTCATCGCCGAAAGTGATCCGCGAAAAGAGCGAAGCGGTGACGCGATTTCTGCGCGGCTATATCGAATCGCTGGCAGTCATTCGCAAAGACAAGGAAACCACCATGCGATCCATGGGCAAGTTCCTCAAAACCACGGATCAAGCGGTGGTCGAATCGGTTTACGATGATTACAAGGACGTGTTTCCGGTGACGCCGCTCATTTCAGCGGCCGAGGTCAAAGCCGTTCTCGATGTGGCGAAAAGCCCGCGGGCGAAAACGATGAAGCCGGAAGAATTTTTCGATAATTCAATAGTCCAGAAAATTCAGGCGTCGGGTTTCATCGAGCAAGTCAATAAACGTTAGCGCCGTTTTCCGCTTCGCACCGGATTTGGCCACATACCATGGAGTCACCCGAGTTGAGAGGTGTCTTAGTCAGAGAAAACATTTGGAGGCCATGTTGAGTGAAGCGAAGCATCTCGTAGTTCCAGCAACTTTGGGAGTCGGGATCCTTCGGCTTCGCCTCAGGATGACATTCCGATGTACTCTCTAAGAGTGAGAGGACTAAAAACATGATGCCTTGGCTTGCGCCGCTATTGTTTGCTTTGGTCTTTCTTCCGGCGTCCACCTACGCGCAGACGGCGGAAATTTTAAACCAGGCGAAGAAGGAAGGCGAGGTTATTCTCTACACGACAATGACGGTCGGCGATTTCCAGTCTTTCAACAAAGCCGCCAAAGAAAAATATCCGTTTCTGAATATTCGCCATGTGTATCTCAGCTCGTCGCGCCAGGCGGCGCGCGTGATGCAGGAATTCCGCGCCGGCCGGGTGCAAGCCGACGTCTTGGGCAACAGTCAGGAGCCTTTGCTCTACTTCAAACAGCAAGGCGTGCTGGGGTCGTACCAATCGCCGGAGGCCAAAAATCTTTTGAAGGGCGCCTGGGATCCCGACGGTTATTGGTCCGGGATCACTACCGACCTTCTAGTGACCGGATTCAATCCCAAGCTGATGGCTCGCGCGGCGGCGCCGAAAAATTATGACGATTATTTGAAGCCACAATTCAAAGGCCAACTGGCGGTCAATAGAGGCGTGCCGTATCCCTTAACGGGGATGGTTTCTCTACGCGGCGAAGAGCAGGGCATCGGCTATTTTAAAAAATTCTCGCAGCAAGATTTGCGGCTGGTGGAAGGCCATACGCATACAATCAATTTAATGGCCGCCGGCGAGTATCCGCTCACTACGTTCATGCAGGTGTCGAAGCTTGACGCCATGAAGCGCAAGGAAGCGCCGGTGGACTGGCTGCCAAGCGCGCCGACCTTGGCCACAATCTCGACGGTCGCCATGATCAAAAATCCACTCCATCCGGCGGCGGCGCAGTTGCTGATCGATTTCTATCTGTCGGCGGAAGGACAGCGCGGCCTGGCCGCGACGGGAAAAATACCGCTGCGCCGCGGCGTAAAAAGTCAATCGCGGGAAATCGATCAACTTATGGAAAGCGGCAACTTTCACGTGATCACGCCCGAAGGTGGCTATGACCGCTACATGAAAATCTATAACGACTATCTCGGCGGCAGATAAAGCGCTGGTGAATAGTCGGTGACAACGCAGCTCTCTAATTATTTTTTCCCGTCGCTGCGAGCTCCCGATAGAAAGTACTTTTCTCCAAGCGCTGCCAGGGAGGCGTCGTCGACAACGTCTTCCATCTTGACGTTTTTTACTTTCGGATCGCCGAGGGCGAGCAGCCGCGCCATGTTCTGGATTCCCGGAATCGTCGGCTTGACGTCGAGACTGTAGAGCCATTGCAGCACCTGATAACCGATTTCGGCGTCCTGGAGATTTTTAAGGCGCAAGTTTTTTATCAGCGATCTGACGACGACTTGCTTGACAGCGGCGGCGCATCAAAGTTAATCAGCGTGGTGCGGGAGGTAAATGCCCATGGAGCACAATTCCGAAAACATGACGCGCGTCAATCACGAGAAGCTAACACGATTCGTCAGTCGAAGTTTCGAAAAACTCGGCGTGACGAGTGGAGACGCGGAAATCGCCGCCAAGGTCTTGGTCGCTGCCGATTTACGCGGCGTGGATACGCACGGCGTGATCCGCTTCAGTGCACAGGCTTGGTACGTGAAGTGGTTGACCGAAGGCTCGATGACCGCGCGTCCGAACATTCGCGTGATTTCTGAGAGCTCGTCAACCGCGCTGATCGATGGCGATCGCGGCATGGGAATGGTCATCGGCCATCGAGCGATGGAAATAGCAATTCGCAAGGCGAAAGAATCCGGCATCGGCATGGTCGGCGTGCGTAACAGCCGCCACTATGGAATGTCGGCCTACTACGCCATGCTGGCGCTGCCGCACGACATGATCGGCATAGCGATGACCAATGCGAGCAGGCAGGTGGTACCGACCTTCGGGCGCGAGGCGAGGTTCGGCACCAATCCGATGTGTTACGCCGTTCCGGCGGAGCAGGAGCTGCCGTTCGTGTTGGACATGGCGACGACGACCGCCGCTGCCGGAAAATTGGAGCTCGCAGCACGCCAAGGAAAGTCGATTCCGGCGGGTTGGGCGCTGAATGAGCAGGCGGAAGCAACACTCGATCCGCGCATGGCCCAAAAAGCGCGGCGACTTTTGCCCCTCGGTGGCTCGCGCGAAGGCGGCAGTCACAAAGGATATGGGCTTGCGATTCTCGTGGAAATTCTCTGCGGCGTATTGACCGGAACGATGACAGCGCTCAATGCCAATCAAGATCCGCGCGGGCATTTTTTTGGCGCGATTCGCGTCGATACGTTTCGGCCGGTCACTGAATTCAAAAAAGACATGGACCGGCTGATCCGCGAATTGAAATCAACGCCGCCAACGGCGGGACAGGAGCGTGTCTACGTCGCCGGACAGATTGAATTTGAGACCGCAGAGGAAAGAGCTGAGCGGGGGATTCCGCTGCTTTCGTCCGTGCTCAAGGCATTGAGAGAGGTCGGCGATCAGCTCGGCGTACGGTACGATTTGGAATAACGTGAGGATCATGTCATGCGGATCAAGACGAGATACTTCGCTGAGCGCCCAGGGTGACATGCTCGGTCGGCGTAACTATTTGAACATGCCGGCCGCGATCAGCTCTTTCACAAATCGGTCATCGACGAATTGATCCCATCTGGCGCTTTTGGCTTTGGGATTCTCTGACGATGTGAGGACGGCCTCGATGGCCGCCTGCGAGGGCATTGGAAGTCTTTCCCAAGCTTTTTCATAGGTGTCCAGCGCTTCGTTGAGCTGTGCAGGATCTGTGATCTTGGTGAATTTGGACATCACTGGCAGAACCTCCGTTCGATTCTTCCGAGTGTAGTCTAAGGCTTCGGCGGCGGCGCGCACGAAGCGGCGCACGGCATCGGAATTGGCATTGATGTACGACTTCGTTGTCGCGATCGAATGTTGGACGTAGGGAATCTTCTGCGCGGTGATGTTAACGAGTTCTTTGAGGCCGAGATTGCGCGCCGTCAGCGTGCTCGGCGCGGAAATCATCGCGCCGTCGATGATGCCTTCTTTTAGCGCGGCGACGAGCGCGGGGATTTCTTTCAAGTAGGCAAACTTCACCTCGCTATCGGCAACCAGGCCGTTTTGCTTGAGGATCAAACGCGCGGCGAAATCCGTCGGCGTGCCCTTGTTTGTCACCCCTAGGGTTTTGCCCGATAACGCCCTGACGTTGGCGATCTCCGGTTTCGCGTACAGGGAAAGAACGAAGCTGTTGATTACGCCCATGATGTAGACCGCATCCGCGCCGGAGAGCGAAGCTTCGACGACCTGCGGACCGACGGTAGTGAAATGAATCTTTCCGCCGACCAATGCTCGCACGGCCTGGTTCGTCGGGATGTGCGTCAGGTTGATGTCGAGACCATTTTTCTTGAAAAAGCCTTTTTCCTGAGCAATGGCCAGATAAACTGGATCGGTACTGATGACGCCGTAGACGGCAGTGGCTTGAAGGAGCGGCGTTTCGGCGGCGAAGCTCGACCTGAACGGGACGAATACGGAAAATACACAGGCGATAAAAAAAATTCTTGTGCAGAGATACTCAAGGCGCATCGTTGGGTTCTCGTGAACACCGGCTCAGTAACTGCCGCGGGTGATGACGATTTCCTTGATGACCACGTCCTTGATCGGCCGGTCACGCGGGTCGCGCGACACATTGCCGATCGCCACGACGACTTCTTGTCCTTTGACGACCTCGCCGAAAACGCTGTGCCGCCCGTCGAGATTCGGCGTCGCTTGATGGGTGATGAAGAACTGGCTGCCATTGGTGTTCGGTCCGGCATTTGCCATGGAGAGTATTCCGGCCTTGTTGTGCCTTAAGTCCGGATGGAATTCGTCTTCAAAGTTATAACCCGGCCCGCCTCTGCCGTTGCCGAGCGGATCGCCGCCTTGAATCATGAAGCCAGGAATGACGCGATGAAATATGGTGCCGTTATATAGCGGGCGCTTCACTTTCTCGCCGGTCTTCGGATCCAACCACTCCTTGGTTCCACTCGCCAGACCAACAAAATTGGCAACTGTCTTGGGTGCTTTGTCGTCGAATAGTTGGATGACGATATCACCCATGCTGGTTTTCAAAGTTGCATAAAGTGGGCCCTTCTTATCGGGGCTCTCGGCCGAGATACCGTACGATGCCGCTAGTAAAAATGTTCCTACGAGTAATAGCTTTTTCAACATCAGCTCCTCACTTCTGTCCTATTTCTGCCATGACTTCATTGACAAATCGCAGATTCATATATTCGCGCACCGGGCGCTTCGGTTTCACGTTTAAAGCGACCGCTTGCCATTGCGCCATGAGCTCGACGCCTTTCTCGGTCGGCACAGGAATCAACGCTTCCTTAACGAGATTGTACGCATCCACGCAAACGTCGCGCTCCATGCGCCAGTGCTTCATCATGGTTTGAATCGCGTCTTCCGGATAATCGCGGCTGTGAATTACGCCGCGGACGATGGCACGCACCATGCGCTTGACGACTTGCGGATTCTCTTTGATCGCTTTGCCAGTGGCGGCAAGCCCGCTGAAAGAAGTGTCCTTAAATAAATCGGCTAAATTGACCAGGCGCTTGAAGCCGGCTTTGATCGCGATGTAATCCGAGGGCGGTCCGAGCAGCGCTGCTTGAATTATGCCTTGCTGCAGGGCGGCGATCTTGGGCTGGGTACCCGGAATACTGATGTACTGAACGTCTTTCTCCGGATTCATCTTGTAGAGTTCGAGCAGCGCCTTGGTGCCGGCGAAAGTCGAACCGCCGAAGCTGACGCCGATCTTTTTGCCCTTAAGGTCGGTCACTTTTTGAATGTCTTGCGTAACCATCATGGAAAAAGTCGGCCGTCCCACCTGCTGCGCCAGCAAGATAATGTCAGCGCCTTCCCAAATCGACGGCATCTGCGGCCCGACGGAAAAAATAAAATGAATTTGATTGCCGAGCAGCGCTTGTACGGCCGTGACCGCGTTGCGCACGGAGATAAGCTCAGCGTCCAGGCCCTCGCGCTTGTAGAAGCCTTTCTCCAGCGCCACGAACGCGGGCAGGAACTGGACATTCGCAGACGGATAGGCCGCGCGGACCGGTTCGGCTTGTGCGGTGGCGACCCCGAAGCTAAGCCAAACCAGGAACGCGATTGCCGCTTGCGACATATTTGCTCCTGGACTTCGTTCTATTTTTGGAGAGCTTCGGCATTCCGAACGGGCGATCGTCAATGTGCTACGCACGATGAGCTACGAGGACTCGATTATTGTGTCCATTCTCTAGTATGAGTCGTCTTAAGCTAAACAAAGTCGGCCAAGGGGTCAAGGAGAGTCGGTTTCGAGTCCAAATCCCTACTTTCCGGACAATTGAGCGCTGGCGAGGCTGATTCAGAAAATGAAACTGGCTACCCACCGGCTCGGCGAGCCAGAGCCACAGCCAATTGGCAATCCGTGTTTTGACAACGAGATTCGTGAATGCTATAGGAAACTTTGCCCACAGGGCATCCCAATTTATGGCTTGGTTTGATCGAAACCCGAGTGGAAAAAAAGTCCCTGAAAAGGTGCCGGAAAAAACTCCGGAAGCTCCGAAGCCAGCGCCTCAACCGGCTCCAGTGGCTGCAGCTCCAGTTGCTACGGCTCCGGTGGCGCCTGCTCCAGCGGTCACCGCGCCGGAAGCGAAATCTGCTCCCAAAACGGAAGTCGCGTCGCAACCTTCAACCGCGGCGTTGGTCGGACATCTGTATAAAGGAAGCCGCGTTTCGGGCCAGCTCAGCTTTCAAGGTCCTGCCAGAATCGATGGCGCGGTGGATGGAGACATTCAGTGTCATGGCACATTGACAATCGGTGAAGGCGCCGAGGTTCGCGCCAAGATTTGGGGCGAAGTGGTGGTAATCCTAGGTAAGGTCGAAGGTAACGTCACCGCCAAAGAAAAGGTAGAGTTAACGGCGCCGGCGCGGTTAATTGGCAATATCGATACCCCCCGGTTGATCATCACTGAGGGCGTGGTGTTTGAGGGTGACTGCTCCATGGGAGTGACAAAGCAAAAGGGCGGAGTCGCAAGTTCACAAAGCGTGAGTGCGGACAAGGCTGCGGCAGCTCCAGCACCAAAGCTGCAAGCTGATTCCAAAAACTAGATTTCGGTTCGCCGTTAATTCCATCCCAAGATCCTACGTTCATCACTGAAGGTAGGTTTTTTATTATCTGGGCCTTGGGTTTTGCATCGCCCAGGCGCGTTAGACACTCGCAAGGGCGTGCACAAAGGCGAAAATGGACCAATGATTTCTTTAGACATCAGCGTCGCTTATCAAGTTATTCTGTTCGTCGTCTTGTTGTTAATCCTCAACAAAGTCCTATTCCAGCCGTACTTGCAGTTGCTCGAAGAACGCGAGCGCAAAACCACGGGCGCGCAGCATGACTCAGCGGACCTAGAGCTCGAGGGCGCGCAACTGCGCGCTCAGTATGACGAGAAAATCGCCCAAGCACAGGCGGCCGGATACGCGGCTAAGGAAGCGATCCTGCAGGACGGCCGCCAACAGCGTGAAAGAATTCTCAGCCAGGCACGCGAAGAAGCGACGAGGACCCTTGAAAGTGTTCGCCGAGAAGTGGCCGCCGCAATGGAACGGGAAAGGCGGCTTGCCGCCACTGAAGCGGTTGCGGTCGCCGCGGAAATGGTAAGCAAAATACTAGGGAGGAGAGTCGCGTGATCGCGCTTGACCTCCTCGCCACCGCACAGGCTTGGGCCTCGGCTGCGGCCGAAGCCGAACATCACGCGCCGTCGATCACCGACGTGGGTTGGCCCCTTGCCAATTTCATTATTTACGCATTCGTCATTATTAAATTCGCAGTTCCGTTGGCCCGTGACTTCCTCAAAACGCGCCATCAAGAAGTTCTCTCGGCAATTACGCAAGCCACGGCCAGGAAACAAGCCGCTGAGTCGCTGGTCCGCGAATACAAAGCCAAACTGGCGGGACTCGACAAGGAGGCGCAGTCAATTCACAGCTCACTGCGAGAGGAAGGTGAGAGAGAAAAGAGCAAGCTCATCAGTGAAGCGCATACCATGGCGTTAAAAATCAAAGAAGACGCCAACTTTCTCGCCGATCAAGAAGTTAAAATTGCGCGGCAAAAGATGCGCGAGGAGATGGCCAACCAGGCCGCAACGACGGCTCGAGAGTTAGTGCAGCGCAATATATCCGGCGCCGATCAGAGCCGGCTCGTAGCAGAGTTTATTCAAACAATCGGTTAGACTTCATGATAGAAGGCAGCTTAAGCCGGCGATATACCAAAGCGCTTTTTCAATTGGCGCGCGAGGCCGGCCAAGAAGAAAAAATCGGCCAAGAGATCGAAGAGTTTTATGCGGCATATGACGAATCCGAACTCGAGCAGGTCCTGACCAACCCGGCTTTCGGCGTCGATGCGAGAAAACGCATTCTCACTCAGGTTACGCGGAGCCAGCAGCTTTCGCCTCTAACCGTGCATTTCCTTTCGTTGCTTTTGGACCGCGATCGTCTGATCCATTTGACCGGCATTGTCAGTTGCTATCGGCGACTGCTCAATGAAGCCAAAGGACGCGTCGACGCGAAGGTCGTTAGCGCCAGCAGTCTGGAGCCGGCGATGGTCGAGCAATTGCGCGGTCGGCTACGCAGTATATCCGGCAAAGAGGTTGTACTGCAGCAGGAAACCGACTCGGACCTAGTCGGCGGCTTGTTGATCGAATTGGCAGGCAAAGTCTACGACGGCAGCATTCGCACCCAGCTTGAAAAAATGAAACAGCGCATCGCGCGCGGATACTAAGGAGCCTCAATATGGAAATCGGCACGGCGGAGATCAGCCGAATCATCAAAGAACAGATTCGCGATTACGAAAAAACGGTTGAGATCCAGGAAATCGGCACGGTGCTTTCCACCGGTGACGGTATCGCTCGCGTGCACGGGCTCGACAAAGTCGCCGCCGGTGAGCTGCTTGAGTTTCCCCATGGCATTTACGGCGTTGCGCTCAACCTCGAAGAGGACAACGTCGGCGCTGCGCTATTCGGCGAAACCCACATGATCAAAGAGGGCGATACAGTCAAACGGACCGGGCGTATCGCCGAGGTTCCTGTCGGCAAGGAGCTCGTCGGCCGCGTTGTGAACGCGTTGGGTGAGCCCATCGACGGTCGCGGGCCGATCGACGCCAAAAACAAAAGACGCATCGAGCTCAAAGCGCCCGGCATCGTCGCGCGCCAGCCGGTGAAAGAGCCGCTGCAGACGGGTTTGAAGGCGATCGACGGTATGATCCCCATTGGCCGCGGCCAGCGCGAGTTGATCATCGGCGACCGTCAGACGGGCAAGACCGCTGTCGCCATTGACACGATCATCAACCAAAAGGGTGGCAACGTCGTCTGCATCTATGTGGCGATCGGCCAGAAGCGTTCGACGGTCGCCCAGGTCGTCGATAGGTTCCGCGAGGCGGGCGCGATGGATTACACCATCGTCGTCGCGGCGACGGCATCCGAATCGGCGCCGCTGCAGTTCATTGCGCCTTATTCCGGTTGCACGATGGGCGAGCACTTCCGTGATGACGGCGGCCATGCATTGCTGATCTACGACGATTTGTCCAAGCACGCCGTCGCTTACCGTCAGCTCTCGTTGCTGTTGCGCCGTCCGCCTGGACGCGAAGCGTACCCTGGCGACGTTTTCTATCTTCACTCCCGCTTGCTTGAACGCGCGGCCAAGATGAGCGACGCGCGCGGCGGCGGATCCCTCACGGCTTTACCGATCATCGAAACCCAGGCAGGCGACGTTTCCGCTTACATTCCGACCAACGTGATATCGATTACCGATGGGCAGATCTTTTTGGAAAGCGATCTCTTCTATTCCGGTGTTCGCCCGGCGATCAACGTCGGCATTTCAGTTTCCCGCGTCGGCGGCAACGCGCAGATCAAGGCAATGAAACAAGTCGCCGGCACGCTACGCCTCGAGTTGGCGCAGTATCGTGAGATGGCGGCCTTCGCGCAATTCGGCTCCGACTTGGACCAGGCCACCCAGCGTCAGCTCAGTCGCGGCTCGCGTCTGGTCGAATTGTTAAAACAGGACCAGTATCAACCGCTGCCGGTCGAAAGACAGATTTTAATTATTTACGCCGGCACCAACGGCTTCGTCGATGAACTGCCAGCGACGGCACTGAAAAAATACGAACAAGAGGTGTATTCGTTCATCGAGTCGAGGCATCCGGATATCTTCGCTGACACTCTCAAGAAGCGCGAGCTGGACGGAGATCTACGCGCCAAGATGACTAAGGCGTTGGAAGAGTTTAAAGGGGTGTTCAAGGCTTAAGTTTAGGGTTTCACGTTTTGGGTGAACTCGAAACGCGGAACGATAAACCCGAAACGAAAATGACGCATGGCGACGCTCAAAGCAATACGTAAGCGGATCAGCTCGGTTCGCAACACGCAGCAGATCACTAAGGCCATGAAGATGGTGTCGGCGGCCAAGCTGCGCCGCGCCCAAGAGGCGGCGGTGGCGGCGCGACCGTATGCAGAAAAGATGACCGAGCTTTTAAAGAACGTCACCGCTCGCGTGTCCGGCGAGGTCCATCCGCTGCTTAGGGCTAGCGACGAAAAGAATATTGACCTGGTCCTGTTTACCTCGGATCGCGGCCTGTGCGGCGGATACAATGCCAATCTGATTCGTGCCGCCGAAGCGTTCATTCGGAAAAACAGTGGCGACAAGAAAATCGAGCTTACTCTGGTTGGACGCAAAGGAGCCGATCATTTTCGCCGCCGCCGTGCGGCCATTGTCGACCGCTACATCGGCATCCTGGCTGCGCCGGCCGATGAGCTGGCGGCAGAGATCGCTCACAAGTTGATAGCGCGTTTCCTCAATGGCGAGACTGACGCGGTTTACATCTTGTACAGCCGATTTCGCTCGGCACTCTCTCAGGTGCCGACGTTGGAAAAACTATTACCCATTGCCTTGACGAGTAGTGAGACAGAACCACAGCAACTGACGGAGTATCTATATGAGCCGGGAGTGCAGGAACTTCTGGCAAGTCTCTTGCCGAGAATTACCGACGTTGCCGCGCAGCGGGCGTTGTTGGAAGCGACCGCCAGCGAGCACGGCGCGCGCATGACGGCCATGGACTCGGCCACCAGCAACGCGGCAAAGATGATCGGCAGTTTGACGCTGCAAATGAACCGAGCGCGGCAGGCGTCGATCACGCGCGAGCTGATGGAGATCGTCGGCACGGCGGAAGCTTTGAAGTGATGTAAAACCGTGATCGTGATACGTGCTCGTGTTCGGTAGAACAACAAGCACAGATTTACCAGCACGAGCCACGAGCACGAACACGTTTTTGGAGGTTTTAATATTATGGACATGGGGAAAATCACCCAGGTTTTGGGCGCGGTCATCGACGTGGAGTTTGCCGACGGCTCGCTGCCGTCGATCTACAACGCCTTGAAGGCTTCCAATCCGGCGATTAGTGACCAGTCGTGGAATCTCGTTTTGGAAGTGGCGCAGCACTTGGGTGAAAACACGGTCCGCTGTATCGCCATGGACGCCACCGAAGGTCTGGTCCGCGGCATGGACGTGATGGATACGGGTGCGGGAATTACCGTGCCAGTAGGAGAAGAAACCCTCGGCCGGATTCTCAACGTGATCGGCGAGCCGGTGGATGAAGCGGGTCCGATCAACTCCAAAAAATCCTATCCGATTCACCGGCCAACTCCGGAATTCGTCGATCAAGAAACCAAAGTTCAAGCATTCGAAACCGGTATCAAGGTCGTCGACTTGCTCGCGCCTTATGCCCGCGGCGGAAAGATCGGCCTATTCGGCGGAGCCGGCGTCGGCAAAACCGTCATTCTCATGGAGCTGATCAACAACGTTGCGATGAAGCACGGCGGCTACTCCGTCTTTGGCGGCGTCGGCGAGCGCACCCGTGAAGGAAACGACCTCTGGCTCGAAATGAAGGAGTCGGGCGTCATCAACAAGACTTCCCTGGTCTATGGCCAGATGAACGAACCGCCTGGAGCCCGTGCCCGCGTCGCCCTGACCGCGCTCACACTGGCGGAGTATTTCCGCGACGATGAGGGTCGGGACGTGCTGCTCTTCCTGGACAACATCTTCCGTTTCACCCAGGCCAACTCAGAAGTTTCGACCCTGCTCGGCCGTATGCCTTCGGCCGTCGGTTATCAGCCGACTTTGTCGACTGACTTGGGCGAACTCCAGGAACGGATTACCACGACGCGGAAAGGTTCGATTACCTCGGTCCAGGCGATTTATGTCCCCGCCGACGACTTGACCGACCCGGCGCCGGCGACGACGTTCGCGCACTTGGACGCGACCACGGTGCTGTCGCGGCAAATCGCCGAGTTGGGTATATATCCGGCGGTGGACCCGCTCGACTCAACGTCACGAATTTTGGATCCCCATGTAGTCGGCTCGGAGCATTACGACGTCGCTCGTTCGGTGCAGCTGATCCTCCAGCGTTACAAAGACTTGCAAGACATCATTGCCATTCTCGGTATGGATGAGTTGTCCGAAGAAGATAGATTGACCGTGGCCCGGGCGCGCAAAATTCAGCGCTTTCTGTCGCAACCGTTTCACGTCGCCGAGGCGTTCACCGGAACTCCCGGCGCCTACGTGGAATTGAAAGACACGATCCGTGGCTTCAAGGAAGTCGTCGACGGCAAACACGACGATATTCCCGAGCAGGCCTTTTACATGGTCGGCACCATCGAGCAGGCTGTTGAGAAAGCCAAGAAGATGGCGGCGGCGTAAGACGAGGCAATAGGCAGGCAGGCAATAGTAGGGGCAAGGCGCGCCTTGCCCCTACATCTCACGCCTAGCACATCGAAATTTGAGATGGCCGACAAAATCACGCTTCGAGTGGTGACGCCGAGTCAGATGCTTCTCGACGAAGAAGTCGATGAAGTCACCGCCCCGGGGGAATTGGGCGAGTTCGGCGTGCTACCGAATCACATCGCTTTTTTGTCGACGCTCGTGCCCGGCGAGATGAGCTACAAGCAGGGCACTAGTAAGACGACTCTGGCAGTAAGCGGGGGCTATGCCGAGGTTTTGGATAATGTTATGACCGTATTGGCGCCAGCTGCGGAGTTCGCTGCGGAAATCGATATAGCGCGAGCGCAGCAGGCCAAAGAACGCGCGGAAAATCGGCTGGCCGAGCTCAACCGGGAAGAAAAGGATTGGGACGCAGCCGAAGCGGCACTGCAATGGGCAGTTGTGCGATTGCAGGTTGCCAGCAAAGAAGCGAGACGATAGAAGAAAGAGACAAGGAGGAAGATTTATGGCCGAAGCAGCCAAACAAGAACCGGTCGTCACCATGTGGAGTAAGGAATTTACCTATGACCGGTGGATGAAAACGAAGGGGATTCCGATCCATACCGGTTATTATATTGAAGATTTACGTACCATCGAGTTGGAGTGGTGGGAAGAAAGAGGATGCAAAGCCGCATTCATTCAGCTGTTGGGCCAAGAAGGTGTTAGCTCGGCACGTGTAAGTGAAATTGCACCCGGCAAATCAACGCCTCCGATCAAGTTCGCCCTCGATGAAATCGTCTACGTATGTTCTGGTCGCGGCCTCTCGACTGTGTGGGCCGAAAACAAACCCAAGAAGAGCTTTGAGTGGCAAGAGCATTCGATGTTTTTGGTGCCGCGCCACCATCAGCATGTTTTCAGCAATATGCAGGGTGACAAGCCGGTACGGCTGTTTCATTATAGTTATATGCCGATGGCCATGTCCGCTCTGCCGGACCCTGAGATGTATTTCAACAACTCGTTTGAGCCGACCACTGCCATAACAGAAGGGGACTTTTACTCTGAGGCCAAACTGGTCCAAGCCAAGGACTTCGACGAAGGGCTCGGTTTGCGGGGTTTTTGGTACGGCAATTTCTTTCCCGACATGCGCGCGTGGAACAAGCTCGACGCCAACGAACGACGGGGTGCCGGCGGTAAAAGCGTGTTCATGCAGTTCCCAAATTCCGAATTGACCGCGCATATGTCGGTCTTTGCACCGAAGACCTACAAGAAGGCGCACCGCCATGGTCCGGGCCGCGCGATCATCATTCCGGCGGGCGAAGGCTATTCGATCATGTGGGAAGAAGGCAAAGAGAAGATCGTTTGCCCGTGGCATGAATGCAGCATGGTGACGCCGCCTAACAAGTGGTTCCACCAGCATTTTAACGCCGGCGGTGACATGGCGCGTTATCTCGCGCTGCATCCGCCGATGCAGTTCCACGGCCACGCGGAAAAAGTCGAAGACCGCGCCAAAGACCAGATCGAGTATCCCAACGAGGATCCATTCATTCGTAGAAAGTTCGAAGAGGAATTGGGCAAGCGCGGGATCAAGAGCATCATGCCGGAGGAATGCTACACCAACCCGGAGTACGAGTGGTCCAAGGCGATGGGTAAACAATAGGCGATTCCTCCCGAGCGGAAATTAGGTAAGCTAAAGGAATCCCCGCCGCGCGCGGGGATTCCTATTATTAGGGTATGGAAAATTCGCGCGAAAAATTGAGGCGAAAGATGCACGACGACATTTATGATCACGACCATCCGGACAATTTCATCATCGGAGAAGACGAGATTGTCACCGATATCGAAGGGCTCGAGATGTTCTCGCTCAAGAGCGTGGGCATCGATATCGGTTCATCGACGTCTCATTTGATTTTCTCCCACATCACGTTGCGGCGCGAAGGCGCGTCGCTGTCCGGAAAATTCAGAGTGACCAACCGCGAGGTGCTTTACCGCTCACCGATCATGCTGACTCCCTACGTGTCGGCGACCAAGATCGATACCGACAAGGTTAATGAGTTTATTCACAGCGCCTATAAAGAGGCGGGCCTGACGCCGGAGGATGTCGACACCGGCGCCGTGATCATCACCGGCGAAGCGCTCAAGAAAGAAAACGCCCAGCCCATCGTCGAGAACTTCGCCAAATACTCGGGCAAGTTTATCTGCGCCGCGGCGGGTCATAATCACGAAGCGCTTCTTGCGGCGTATGGTTGCGGCGCGGTGGATTTGTCGAAGAGCGAGCACAAAATCGTGCTCAACGTCGATATGGGTGGCGGCACGACGAAATTCTCTCTGGTGGAAGACGGCGTCGTGACGCAAACGGCTGCGATCAACATCGGGGCGCGTCTGATCGCTTTCGACGAGAAGGACAAGATCACGCGCATCGAAGATGCCGGCCGGACGATGATGAAAGAGCTCGGCTACAAAGTGGAGCTCGGTCAGACGATTACTGAAAAAATGAAGGAAGACTTCGGCGCCTACATGGCGAGAATTCTCTTCGAGACGATTGAAGAAGGACCAAACTCGCCCATGGCTAGTTCGCTAATGGTTACACCGTCGTTCACCAATTATCGCGGTTTCACGCAAATACAGCATATTGTTTTCTCCGGCGGCGTTTCCGAGCATGTCTATGACCGCGATCCCAAAGCCTATGGTGACATCGGGCCCGTGCTCGGTAAGAACATGCGCGAGTATTTGAAGAAACTGCCGAAGGGTATCCTGCGCGAGCCCATCGAAGGTATTCGCGCTACCGTCATCGGCGCCGGCGAATACACCATTCAAGCCAGCGGCAACACCAGCTATGTTTCTAACGAAAAGGCGCTGCCGGTGCACGGACTCAAAGTCATTCAAGCAGCCATTCGCGATGGTGATTCGGTGAGTGAATCGCTCAGGCAATCGTTGCGTAAGTTCGATTTGCCGCGGTTCACTGCGGGCTTGGCCTTGTCTTTAAGCGTGAGCGGCGTGCCGGATTATCAATCGGTCAAGCGCATCGCGGCAGGCGTCGCTGAGATCTTAAAAGATTCAGACGACACGAAATGTCCGCTTTATCTCACTTTGGATCTCGATATCGCCAAGTCCCTCGGCGGTATTCTCAAAGATGAGTTCAAAGTGGCGCGCGACATCATCGCCGTGGATGGCATCGAGGTCGGTGACTTGGATTACATCGACATCGGCGAGTGCCTGGGTATCACCGAAGTCATTCCCGTCACCGTTAAGTCATTGATGTTTCCGACGACGCATGCCGATTAATTTAACCTGATCCGCGCATTTGATGGTAAGGCCTCGCTGCATGCGGGGTCTTTGTTTATCGCGTCGGTGCGCCAATCTATTCGACGGCCGGGTATGTCATGGAGCTAACCGAGATCCTGCGGTCGATTTTTTCCGATTTTTTAATGATGATATGGATTGATAGAGTAAATTGTCGGGAGGAACGCCACGATGTCCAAGGCGATGCAAGCAGAAGGAAAAATGTGGAGTAAGATTTATACCTACGATGAATAGATGGAGGCTCAAGGTATTCCCATTTACCGCGGTTATTACGTCGAGGATCTGAGGATGGAATGGAAAGAACACTTCCCTTGTTGCAAGAGAATCACACCGGTGTCGCGATCAGTGTCACGCTGAAGGCCGCGTGCAGTTGACCGTCGTCTCGACGGCTGTGCTGGATGGTAAGCTCGGGTTCGGGTCGCGGGGGTACACCGTCAAGGTCAAGAATATCGAATGGACCGGCGGGCGCTGGCGAGATGCGGCAGCGCGAGTTAGTCAATACTCACTGCCGGCCCGCAGGCCCTTTTTCTACATCCCGATTCATCTGAACTGAACGTGTCCAATCATCGGCGTCCGACTCTTAAACAACTGGAACGTTTTGAGCGTTTGGAACCAGATCGCTTATGGAACGACTTGAACGAAGCGCAGCGATTGAACGGCTTGAACGATTTGAACGCTCAATAGAGTATAACACTGAGATATGCATCTTCCTGTGAACCCGCCAGTTTTGCCGATGCTCGCCAAGCGGGTCGGCGAATTACCCGTAGGCGGAACATGGATCTACGAACCGAAATGGGATGGGTTTCGTGCACTGGTGTTTCGCGACGGGGACGAGATCCTGATCCAGAGTCGCGACGAAAAATCGCTGAACCGCTACTTTCCGGAACTGCTCGAACCGCTCCGGTCACAGTTGCCAGCTCGCTGCGTGCTTGACGGCGAAGTCGTCGTCGCAAAGGATGGCGCGCTCGACTTCGATGCCCTGCAGCTCCGCATTCATCCCGCTGCGTCGCGGGTGAAGCTTCTTTCACAAGAAATCCCGGCATCGATCGTGTTTTTCGATCTCCTCGGCGAGGGAGACCGAGATCTGCGGAGCATGGCGTTCCAAGATCGTCGACTCATGCTGGAATCGCTGCTTTCATCCGCAGCGCCGCCGATCCACCTGACGCCCGCAACCAGAGAATTAAGCATAGCGGCGGACTGGTTTCGTCGCTTCGAGGGCGCCGGTCTCGACGGCGTCATCGCTAAGCCGGTTTCAGGAACCTACGAACCCAACAAGCGCGTGATGCTCAAGGTCAAGCACGAGCGCGAGTGCGATTGTGTCGTTGCCGGCTTTCGCTGGCACAAGAAAGGTGAGCGCACGGCTGTTGGCTCACTCCTGCTCGGCCTTTTCGATGACTCCGGTGCGCTGCAGCATGTCGGCGTCTGCGCGAGCTTCACGGAAAGGAAGCGCCGCGAGCTCGTAGAATTCCTCACTCCGTACTGCAAGAACGCTCTGGCCGCTCACCCTTGGAAAGATTGGGCCGAGCATGCACCAGCGAGCGGAGAAGCCGAGCATCGCATGCCCGGGGGCCAGAGCCGTTGGAGCCAGGGCAAGGACTTGTCTTGGGAGCCGCTACGTCCCGAACTGGTCGTCGAAGTCGCTTACGACCACATGCAGGGCAGCCGCTTCCGTCACACAGCGCAGTTTCGCAGGTGGCGCACGGACAAGCAGCCGAGTGACTGCACGTATGCCCAGCTCGAAGTTGTTCCACCACAAGAGCTGTTGGTGATTTTCGCCGGCGGTCAGTGAATTTCGCTACCTCTGATGCTGCTTCGAAGCGCGTCGGCTGCGCCATTCACGCGTTGGATCCTCATCCGGGTCGGGGGGTTCTTGCGGTGGGCGCAACCCTTCCGGCACATTTCGCAGGTTCACTCGGATGCGGGTCCAGGTCGACGACCTGCCACGCATGGAGTCGATCAGCACGTCGTCGACGGCGAGAAGGGTGGCCACTTCCGGATGTTTACTCTTCCACCTTTCGAGACCGGCGAGGGCCGCTTCTCGGTCCGGAGAGTTCGCGACCACCAGAAGTGGCGCCCTGGTCCGTGGCTTTTTCACGGTGGGTTTTTTCGCTGTGGAGCGGGCGCGCGAAGGCTGCACACGCGGTGCTTCGCCCTCCATCTTACGAAAGTGTGGCGGCCAGGGTGCGTCGCCGAGACCCGCCGCCTCGTCTTCCGCCGCGAGCTCGAGCAGCTTTTCGAGCGAACCTGGCCCGTCGTCGATGCCTGCGTGCGGATCACCGAACTCCGCGAAGCGCTTGGGAACCGTGAGCACGGTGAAGTCAGCCGGGTCGCAGTCGGGGACCTCATGCCACTGAAGTGGCGTGGACACACGGCCGTCGGGAAGCGGGCGCACGGAATAGGCAGAGCACGTCGTGCGGTCCTTGGCGTTCTGGTTGTAGTCGAGGAACACGCCGTGACGCTCCTCCTTCCACCACTTTGAGCTGGCCAGGGCCGGTGCACGCCGCTCGACTGCGCGTGATAACGCGAGTGCGGCGCGGCGCACCTCGACGAACGTCCAGCGCTGTTCCAGCCGCACATTCACATGCATTCCCCGTGAACCGCTCGTTTTGGGCCAGCCACGAAGCCCCATCTCCTCGAGAAACGATTTCACCTCGAGAGCAACACGGCGCACGTCGTCCCAGCCGACGCCAGGACCTGGATCGAGATCGACGCGCAACTCGTCCGGGTGCTCAAGATCGCGGGAGCGCACGGGGTGTGGATGGAGCTCGATGCAGCCCAGGTTCACGATCCACGCGAGCCCCGCTGCGTCATCGATGACGACCTCCTCTGCTTTGCGGCCCGATGGGAATGACAGCGTAACGGTTCGCAACCACGAGGGCCGCTCGGCGGGCGCGCGTTTCTGATAGAACGCCTGGCCTTCGGCACCGTCGACGAAGCGCTTGAGAACCAGCGGACGATCCCGGATTCCAGCGAGAGCGCCCGGCGCGACCGACAGATAGTAGCGCACGAGATCGAGTTTCGAGAGCTTCGTCTGCTTAGAAAAATACGGCTTGGCCGGGTGGGTCACGCGGACCTCGCGTCCCTCAATCGACAGAACCTCGGCTGTGTCATCCTTCATCACTGAATCAGCTTAACGCTCAGCATTGCGGCCGGCTCCTTACAGCCTAACAATTCCGTTTAATAGATCTAGTCATCTTTTTGATCTGCATGTCGAATTGTATCGATTTGTAATTATCTCTTGAAGCATTTGGGAAAAGGATAGACTCATGTCCTCCTCTGACTTTCCGCACGGCGACCCCTCCACAGAAGAAAACTACGTCATTCGCTGTAGGTCTTGACGTGAAATTCTCATTGACCATAATAGTCATATAAATCTGACTAAGTAGGAGGCTATGTGAAGACTACAACTGTATCGAAGTTAAAGGCGTCGCTGAGCAAATACTTAAGATCGGTCAAGGCGGGCGAAGAGGTTCTCGTCACCGAGCGTGGCCGGCCTATTGCGAAGCTGACTCCGGCCGAAAGTTCCGAGATGTTGCCGGATCAATTAGTTGAAATGGAAAAACAGGGTCTCATCAAGCTCGGTGCAGGAAAGTTACCGAAGGGTTTTTGGGAACTCCCGAGACCCAGCGATCCCAAGGGATTGGTTGCTAAAGCGGTGCTGCGGGAGCGGGAGGAGGGCTGGTGAAGTTCTGGGACACCTCGGCGATTGTTCCTCTACTGGTAATCGAGCCAAGCACCGGAACCGCCAAATCAATTCTGACGGGAGATTCGTCGGTTGTCGTTTGGTGGGGAACAAGGACAGAATGTGTCTCAGCTCTCAACCGGCAAATCCGCGATGGAAGCTTGCGTATCGAAGACGAACGGCAGGCACGTCAGGTGTTACAACAACTTGCCAACGCATGGAGTGAAGTGCAGCCGAGTGAATTACTTCGCGGCACCGCAGAGAGGCTGCTGGCCGTGCATGCCCTTAGAGCGGCGGACGCCCTTCAGCTAGCCGCCGCTTTGCATTGGTGTCAGCGGCAACCCATGAACAGACACCTGATCTCCTTCGATAGCCGGCTTCGAGATGCGGCATACAAGGAAGGATTTACTATCCTTCCCTCCCACATCGACTGAGTTGGCCGTCGAAAATATTAAAATCCAGCAGCAACATTAAAAGATTTGACCGCGCAAACTCTGGCACGAAGATAAAGCCCTAACTCTGCTGGTTGTTCAAAGAAGGGCGGCGCCTTTCTTGAAAAACAAAGTCTGCCCTTTCACTCTGAAATTGAAGCGCGCCGTTTGCGGTTGGCCAAAAACAGTTCGACCAGAGTCCTACTGATCGCGTACACTATAAGGAGAAGAAACGATGAAGAAACGACGCGGATCATCAACGCGGGGTGCGCGAGCCACAGAAAGAAAAAGTATCCGTCAAGTTTTCTACCGGCTTCGGCCAACGACTGGAACGTTTTGAACGTTTGGAACGGCTGGAACCAGTTAACTCGTAGGATCTTGATTCCTCGCCAGGCACTTTCATTTTAACGATTTCGCTTAGTCGATCTCGTTTCTGTATTAATCTGCGTCTGCTCCACGTAGTCTGACTCCATGCGGCCCCTGCATTTTATTTGGCATTAATTTGATTTTTATTTTCTCATTGCTGATAAGTTTCGTGCAGTCGCTTTTAACCGGCTGTAAAACTCTATGGCTGTCGAGGTGTGCCAAATTTTTGGCGAAAGGAAAAGCTTATGAAGCAATATATCTTTCTTCTCGCGACGATGGCAGCGCTCGGTGCCGTCAGCAGTGACAGGGACCAGAGCATTGGCGCTGAAGGCGCCCAGGCCAATCCTGCCATGAGCGTTTTTGTCAGTAGTACTGAGAGCAAGACGGCCAACTTGGGTGGGTTGCGTGGAGCGGATAAGGTCTGCCAGGAGCTGGGGCGCGCAGTCGGTCTCGGCAACAAGACCTGGCGCGCCTACTTGAGCGCCGAGCGGGATCCCGACAACGGCAACAAGCCGACCGATGCGCGGAGTCGAATCGGCACTGGTCCGTGGTCAAATGCCAAAGGCGTCGTAGTCGCAAAGGATCTTGACGAACTGCACGCCCGCAAAGGAGACGCCGACCTGTTTCTCGACGAGCGCGGGCAGCGCGTTCCCGGCAATTGGCCGAATTCACCAAGACCGAACGCGCACGACATTCTGACCGGCTCGACGGCCGACGGTAAGGTCATGGCTGGAAAGACATGCAACGATTGGACATCGGAGGCTTCAGACCAACAGGCTCAGGTGGGTCACTCCGATGGCCTAGGACCTGGCGGTGATCCGTCCGGGAGATACGCCATATGGAACTCGTCACATGAGAATGGAAGCTGCGCCGATACAGCTCCGCGCGGAGGAGCGGGCCGGATTTACTGCTTCGCGGCGAAATGAGACGGACGAATCAATCCTAGCCCATCTCGTCGCGCTTGCTCGATAGCCACCCTTATTGTGAACAAAATAGTCGAGATGTAAAAGTCTGACCCTAGACTGGTCCCCCCAAATGTGTGATTGCAAGGCCTGGCCCCGAGGCCTGGGCATTCGCGGCTAAATGACTCCGCTCCCGCCCTTCAAGGCCATACGGATTGCGCAAAAATCAGGGACGACTTACAATCTTACGCCACTATGAAATACCTTGTTCTAGGGCTGTTTGCTCTCCTCGTCGGGTGCTCTACGACAACAGTTGATGTGGATAAGAAATTAAATGAGATTGGCATTACCGTCCCGAATCCAAAAATTTCTTTAAAGCTGTCTTTGCACTGGATGCCGCTTGCAAACAGTCTGATTCAACTTCGATCCAAGCCTGTCAATTCTACAAAGAACAGCAAAAATATATTCCCGACGTGGAGCGATTCTCGAAGACAGCGCTTCTGGCTCCTGATTCATTGACGGATGCAGAACGGTCAGTTTCTAACAACATCACTCTTATTGGGGCCGCGTATCGTGAATACATAGAAGCGAAACGAGCCAACGCGATAGCGAACGGCTTTGGAACTCGTTTGTAGCGAGGGCAGCGGTAGGAACCCTTTTTTCTCGTCCTGCTCCCCCACCCCAGGTTAATTGCCAAATCTACGGCGCAGGAAACTATCATGGGGGCCAATGTCAATAAAGACTTCGCACTTGGAATTGAAGACTGTAATCAGGAGACAACGGTTTGATGGCAAGATGGGAAATTACCTTTTGGTGCGAGACTTGTAACAGGGATATAAATGGTCGAGTACACAGCAATGACTCGCTGCCTGAGAATGCCAAACCGTGGCTTCTCGAACAACTAAAACATGACCATTTCGACGATAATCATCTTACCTGCAAATGTGGAAAGAGTATTAAACGACACGAGATTGCTGACGGAGTGTGGGATGGGAACGCGATGAAAGCGATATGCCGAGACTGCGCTGAATCAATCTATGGTGCAGCTCGATGATTCACTACGATCCTAACCCAAGACCTAATAGCCAAGTGAGAGAAAAAACCCATGACCAAGTTAACCACGGAAGAAGATACAGACCATGCTTATTCAGTCGTTTTTTCAGTTGGCCGAACTTTGTCTGGTTCGTTCCAAGAGCCTGATGATTATATCGTGGAGATCAATGGACATATATCTGACGAGACAGAAGAAGTCGGACGTATGACGGGGTACATTATACAAGTCGGCCGAGCCTTGGAGGAAAGGCAAAATTTATTTGAAGCTTGTGACGCCCATAGTCAAACTGTAGAAGACTATTAGGAAGCTCTTTTTGATTTTGATACGGGCGAAGTCAAAGAATCTATTCAAGAACAATTGGATTCTTTTCAGATTGGCGAAATTTTGATTTTGGACAGAATCGAGGTGTTACCAGCCCATAGGAAACGGGGTCTCGGTTTAGCCGTAGCTTGTTCTTTTATTGACACGTTTGGGGGTAATACTCATGGCTTGGCGGTGGGGTTGCCTCATCCGTTACAGTTCAGCGCCGAGGGAAAAGAAAGTGAATGGAGCAAAATGATGCAGTTTGAAAACCTCCCTACGGATGAAAAACTCGCCACAAAAAAACTTGAAGACTATTGGGCCAAACTTGGAATGAAATGTCTCAAAGGGATTGATATTCGTGGGTCAAAGGTCTATGCGCTATCTCTTGACCAGCGACGACCGACAATGGCTCAATTAGCGACAGATTTATAGCGCACTGGCATTACTTCAACTGTAATCGTATATATCCTGCCCTGATTGCCGATACGACCCAATAATCTCCAAACACCCAATCATCCAACAACCAGCCGCAGCCCGAATATCAGAGTTGCTGACGTCCAGGGTCAGACTTTTACTTCTCGACTTTCTTGCTCAGTGCCTAGACCGTTTCCGCGAAAAGAGTCTTTGGGGTCCACCATCGGGTCTCTTGATTCTTAGATTTGCCATTGCCAGTGGGAAGTGAACCAAGTGGCGGTGAGTTTTTAGAATCAAGAGTCCTGACCCCCGATCGGCCTT
>DASPXM010000193.1:0-3886 GCA_035637295.1 Verrucomicrobiia bacterium | reverse complement strand
TCGGTATGATAAAAACTTCTCTGTCCATCGATCGGTCTCACACTCATGGAAAAACCTTGAGGCCCACTCCGTCCATTGTCAACATTTATTCTATTGATATGACGAAATACCAAGAGGGTTTTTCAGCAGAATCGATTGTTATGCCAGGCCCCACAGTCCACCCGACATTTTGATAATTCTCAAAACGTCAATATTGTTGCTACGGGTCAAGGTGTTTCCCTAGTGAGAATCTTGTCGTGATCGTGCCGAGCATCCGAGGCAGGCGGAAAAATTGAAGGAAAACGAACGGAGAAGGACGGAAGGACGAAGTCTCCGACTTGCTTTGAGTAACGAGGATTCGAAAAACAGCCAGGCCCTCAAGCTTTTCGCGCGGTTCAAACGTTCAACGTTCAGCAAGGCCTGTGCCTCGTCCACCGCTCCGGTGCAAAACGTTCAATCGCTGCACTATTCAATACTCAAGCGATGGCTCTCAGGACTGATGGGAGGATCCCGAAGATTATTGATTGAAGAGGTCGCGATCTAGCCTCTGGCACGTCCTAGAATTTTCCCGGGTAGTTAGCCGGTGGCTCTTTGCCCGACGCAACGGCGACAGCAGCTTTTGCCAGCGCGACCGGACTTGGACGATCGGCGGCACTGTCGCTGACGTAGGCCCATTTGACCCTGCCGCCGCGATCGACAACGTACGTAACCGGCGCGGCAATAGTGCCGGCCCAATGCCCTTCGTTAGCGGTGCCGATGGCGCGGATCAGTTTGGCGTCGGGATCCGTGAGGAGTCGCACCGGGTACGGATCCAAGGGAATGTGGGGGCGATCTTCCTGGCAATCGCGCGTCACGCGCTCGATAAATTTCTTTCCTTCTTCCGGCGAGTCAACGCTAACGCCGAGAATTTGGACTTTTCCTTCAAGGTATCGTTCCCACTCGTAGACAAAGGCCGTCACCTGGGCCCGGCACCAGGGTCACCAGCGGCCCCGGTAGAAAAAAACCACCGTAGACGGCGCCGTGCCGAAGACCGCGGGGAACTCCACAGTCACGCCGTCGATATCTTGAAGGGTTGCCCGAGGGAATTGGTCGCTAACCTTTAGTTTTGCCATATTCCCCTCAAACAAACGTAAGGGCGACCGGCCGGTCGCCCCTACAAGCACTTGTAATGCTCAAAAAAATCCACACGTTGATTCGCCTGGTTAAGAACGTTGGACTAATCTCTGATTGCGTATTCCCGGTCGTTGAGAATTATTTTTCCGGAAATCGGGATCCGCTTACGCATCGAATTTACCGTGTGGCAGCCTTTATCTGTCAATTGGCCAACCCTGATGACTTTGTCGACGGGCGCGGCGCTCTTGATTTTAAAAAAATAGCTTAACCCCTGCGCGGCGTCAGAAAAATCTTTGATCGGGAACTTACCGGTCAAATCATAGGTCATGCGCAGATCCATTTCGAGATCGTCGATCGAGACGTTAGCCTTCGAGGCAAAACGTGTTAATTGGCTGAACATGCAGAATCCGATCGAAGCGATGAAATACTGCAGCGGCGATGGGCGTTTGCCGACTTGCTTTTTGAACTTCTCGTCGTCGCAGTAGACGGTGTAATCGTCCTGCTGTTCCAGTTTGACGAGCTCTTGGTTCAGACGAATGATCGCGCGTTGTTGCAGGAGATAGCCGTCTGACCCATCGGACGGCCGCTCTCGCTCCTCTTCGTAAACGACCCGAAATTTTCCGAGATCAATGGTTCCCGGAACAGTCGACATGCATCACTTCGCGCCGTGGAGCGCTTCGTAAACCTTTTCCGCCGTAATGGGAAGATCCTTGATTCGCACACCACAGGCATCTTCGACCGCGTTTGCGATGGCAGCGGCCGTCGGAATATTGGCGGTCTCACCGATGGGCATGCTGTTGTACGGGCCGGCGCCGTGAGGTTCCTCGGTCACCGAGCTTTTGAACGGCGGAATGTCTCTGATCGTGGGAATTTTATACTCGCCGAAGTGCGTCGTCGCCACCTTGCCATCGTTGATAATGACTTCCTCCATGAGCGAGTAGCCGATGCCAGTCATCGATGCGCCCTCGATTTGTCCCTGGTGCATCAACGGATTCAGCACCATCCCGGTATTGTGCGTGGAAGTGAATTTCTTGAGCTCAACCTGTCCGGTTTCATGGTCAACCTCCACCTCGGCAATTTGAACGCACATCGATGCCGAGTGAATCTTGGTATTATCATTAAACGTCGCCTCGACGGCAATCGGCGCGCCTTTCGCCTTAACGATCTCGCCGTAGGTCAGTCGCCGTTCCATGCGCGGGTGCAGCACCGCGCCCTTAGCAAGCACAATCTGATCCGCGGAGGTACCCATCTGTTCGGCGGCTGCTTGTTTAATTGCTTCCACGGCCTTGAGCGCTGCTTCGTAACCGGCGTTGCCGTATACCCGAGTGGCGCGGCTGCCGCCGACGCCGGTGTCTTTGACACCCCGCTGCGTATCCAGCTGCCGAGTCTTGATCTGGCTCAAGGGAATCTTGAGCTCTTCCGCAACAATCTCACTCAAAACCGTGTACGTACCCGCGCCTTGATCAGCCATAGCAGAAGAAATTGTCGCCACGCCTTTTTCATCCAGCGTGATTGCCACGGTTCCGATTCCCCCGGCTGGCGTCCATTGGACCAACGCCACGCCGCGCCCGACGCTTTTCGCCTTAGGTCTTTGGTATCCGGAATCTTCGAGCGCTTTTGTCAGGGTCTCGTTTGTTTTGATGTAACTGAATTCTTCACCCGTCGGATCGATATCGCCGTCGCGCATGAAATTTTTCTGGCGGAACTTTATCGGGTCCATTGCCAATTTCTTCGCGACCAGATCCATCTGGCTTTCATTGGCAAAGATCCCCTGAGGATCGCCGGGCGAGCGCATGTGGCCGCAGGGAATCTTGTTCGTGTAGACCATATGCTCTTCGATGAACGCGTGAGGAATCTTATACGGCCCGGCGCATAAGTGCGGCCCATTGAGAAAGGCGTTGGGCTTGAAAGCGCCGTAGGCGCCGCTGTCGAAAATAAAACTCATGTGGTGAGCGACCAGGGTGCCGTCTTTCTTGACGCCGGTCTTCACGTGAATCACCGAGGCGTGTCGGGGATTGCCCGCGGCGAATTCTTCTTCATAATCCATCACTAACTTAACCGGCCGCCCCGCTTTCTTGGACAATAGATATACGACGGCGAGATCCATGAAATCGCCTTTGCCGCCGAAATCTCCACCGATGTATACGGGATTAAAGTTCAGCTTCTCCTGCGGAAGCTGTAGTGCGTTGGCGACTTGTTCTCGCACGCCATAGGGGACCTTACTGCAGGACCAAAACTCCGCGGAACCGTCCGCTGCCGTGCTTACCACGCAGGAATGGGGCTCGATATAGCTTTGATGGACCACCGGAGTCGTAAATGTGTTTTCGACGATGACATCCGCCTGGCGAAAGCCGGTTTCGAGGTCGCCCTTACCCCAGGTGATATAGATAAAATCGTTGGTTGGCTCCTTGAGCGGCTTGGGCAACCCTTTGTAGCTAACGACATCGGGGTGAATCACTTTCGCGCCCGGCTTCAGCGCTTCAACCGGATCGAGCAACGGTTCGGTCTCGTCGTACTCGACTTCGATCAAGTTCACCGCCTCTTCAGCAATGAGCTCGTTGTCCGCCGCCACTGCCGCGACCTTTTCGCCGACGAACCTGACCTCCCCGTCGGCAAGGATCGGCATATCGTAGAGCCGCCGGCCGATTTTCAATCCGGCGCAATCTTGTCCCGTGACGACAGCGTGCACGCCCGGAAGCTCTTCGGCCTTGCTGGTGTCGATGCGTTTGATCTTCCCTGAAGCGATCGGGCTCCTGAGCAGTCTTCCCCACAACATGCCTGGCAATGTAATATC
>DASPXM010000192.1:0-12388 GCA_035637295.1 Verrucomicrobiia bacterium | reverse complement strand
CAAAACGAGAAACAATGCACGCCATAACCACGCTGGCATCGGGGTGTGCTCTCCCAATCCTCCACAAACACCGGCAATTTTCTTATCCGTTGCGGATTTTTTTAAATTTCGCACGCTCTCCCAAAAATCGCTTTGCTTACTCTCCATCATTCACCTCAGACAAATTGCTTGGCAGGCTTTTACCTGGAGGCACAAAATAGTTGCCGATCGTTGGCCGAGTGGCTGAGTCATGGCGGATTCTTTATCTAGCTTGACCAAAAAAGGCGATCAAAGCTAGATGATCTTTGGGCGGTTGACATGCAACCGTTTGGTTGCATATACTCTCAGCCAGTGGATAAAGTGTTCAAGGCGCTCGCCGATCCGAGCCGCCGGAAGCTGCTCGATCACCTGCATGCGAATAACGGCCAGACCTTGAGCGAGCTCTGCGAACATCTGGACATGAGCCGGCAGGCGGTGACCAAGCATCTAGCGCTGCTGGAGGCAGCCAATCTCGTGGCGACCGTCTGGCGCGGACGCGAGAAGCTGCACTATCTCAATCCGGTGCCGCTCCAGGAGATCTACGATCGTTGGATCATCAAATACGAGCGCGATCGCCTGCGTGCATTGAGTGAACTCAAACAACGGCTCGAAGGAGGTAAAGATAAATGAGCAACGGAGACAAGCATATGGATAAACCAAAATTCGCGTACGTTACCGGCATTTCAACGACGCCGGGAAAACTTTGCAACGCTTTAATAGCCGAGGAGATGGCCCAGCCGTACTGGGTCGGTAAGCACGAAAGGTCCGGGCATCAATAGCAGGATTGGCAATCACGTGGCCCAAACAGAAATAGTCTATGTGATTTACATCGCGACCACGGCTGAAAAGCTGTGGGAAGCGTTAACCGACGGCGAATTCACGCGACGATATTGGGGTGGAAGGCGGATCCAATCCGATTGGAAGGTGGGCTCGCCCGTTCGACACGTTCGGGAGGATGGTGGCATCGATTGGCAGGGTGAGGTATTGCAGTCAGAGCGTCCCCGTCTGCTTTCCTACACATTTCATATGGAAATCAGCGAGGAGCATCGCCGCGACCAACCCTCACGGGTGACGTTCGAACTTCAGCCGATGGATTCAGTCGTAAAACTCACTTTGATACACGATGATTTCGTATCAGAGAAGCCAACCTTCGAGACCACGCGGCATGGTTGGCCGGCGATCATGTCGAGCCTCAAGAGCTTGCTCGAGACTGGAAGTCCACTGCCCTTCCAGGGGCTCGGCTTTGGGCCGTCCAACAAGGCGCCTGGTCGACTCTAATTAGCGAAGCAGGAGTTTCGCGTGATGGGTGTTTCTCAAATTTTTTCCGGAGGTGATAATCATGAGCAAGGTCAATGTTCGCTACATTGTTAACGACGTCGATAGAGCAATTGCTTTCTACACCGAGATACTCGGTTTCAAGCTCGAGATGCATCCGGCGCCGGGCTTCGCAAGCTTGTCGCGAGGCGACTTGCAATTGTTGCTCAACCGACCCGGTGCCGGCGGGGCCGGTCAAGCCATGCCGGATGGTCAGGTTCCTGCTCCGGGCGGCTGGAACCGCATCCAGATTGAGGTTGACGACCTGGAAGCCACGGTCAATAAATTAAGGAATGCACATGGACGGTTCCGTAACGCCATCGTGACCGGCAATGGCGGCAAGCAAATCCTTATCGAGGATCCATCGGGCAACCCGATTGAGTTATTCCAGCCGTTCTAAGGGCGATTGCAGACGCGGAGAGTGCGCATTTTACCCGAGGCGGATTTCCCGGCAGGACTCTATAAAAAACGATAACGTAAAATGATTGGATTCGCTATCAGAGCTTCGGATTTGGATTGAATGCGCGGCTTGGAGAAAGCGGGGCGTGATACATGAACGTCCAATTACGGAATTAAGATTCCATCTTCAGATTCGATCAACTCAGCCAGCTCTTCGAGAAGCACATCAAGTTCCATTTGCTCTACTGATTCTGAGATGGGCTTCGCCTCTGTCGGCTCTGATAATTCGGGCTCGGCATGGGCGCCAATAAGTACGAAATTTAGAAATTTGGCGATTTCCATTGTCGCACTCCGCTTTACCTAAGCTATACGCAATGACCAGGCCACGTCGAAAAAACGGGACCTTGGACTGCTTCGGGCAGGGATTAGTAAGGAAAAAAGCGGATACTGTGCGTAGGATCTGCCTGCGCACGAATTCAATTGGGGAAACTAAGTAACATGGATCGGCTACTTAGTTTACGGTGTCCGTCATGCCGGAGAAAGCAGCAGAGCTCTTTGAAATTTCTGGATTCCGGGTCGCCTCGGCCTCAGGCGGACTCGGCCGGAATGATGTAACGAACCAGGCACCGAATTTCTAAGACACAATATTAGCTAGCTCTCCCTTGACGCTCGTGTTCGCACTGCCCTATTTTATTTCAAGAGTCCCTTTATCGAGGCACCTCCATATTGGTCCGCCATTGCTGCAAAAAAAGGCAATCGGCAGCAGACGATAATAAAAGTGCTGGCATCAAATACAAACAAAACGAAGGAGCGACAAATGACGCGCCAATCCGTGCTCAAGTCGTGCTGGTCGGCGGCAGTGCTTGCCGCGCTTTTGGTGAGTCACGCGCGGGTTGACGCTCAGACGTTGAGTGAACTTATCGCCGGAGCAAAAAAGGAAGCGGAAATGTCATTCGTTGCGGGGGCGACCACCTTCGGCGGCCGGCAAGCCTTCGCGGAGCTCCAGGCTGCCTTCAACAAAAAATTCGGCTTGAATGCGCGTCTCAACCTTACCGCGGGACCGAGCATGCCGGCGATGGCCGCCCGGATCATCACGGAAGCCAAAGCAGGTAGAAAATCATCGACCGACGTCCATTTGGGTCCGCCGGCGACTCATGCGGAGCTCCATAACGGCAGACTATTGGAGCGCGTCAACTATTCGAGGATATTTCCTTGGGTGACCCAGGAAATGGAGATTCTCCCAGGCGACACGGTCCTCGTTTATACTTCGCTGCAAGGAATTTTGTACAACTCCAATCTCTTGCCCAAGGACAAAGCGCCGAAGACCTATGAAGACCTTGTCGATCCAAAGCTAAGTCGAAGCTGGGAAGGAAAAATGGCTATCCCGCCCTACAGCTCTTGGTTGGTCGAGCTGTCGCTTTTATGGGGTGAAAAAAAAGTACTCGACTATCTACGCAAGCTATTACCTTTAAGCGCCGGTCAAGTGCGCTATGGTGAGATTGAAGAGCGAGTGAGCAGTGGAGAGTTTCTGGTCATGGCCAATAGCGGTTCGGCGGTGGAGGGCATGTGGGAGTGGCAGGCGAAGGGAGCCCCATTGGTTGGTGTGACTGCCTCCGACCCGGTGCTGACTTCATATTTTCAGCTCGGCGTGCCCAAGAACTCCACGCATCCTAACTTAGCCAAGCTGTTTGTTGCTTTCATGGCGTCCCCGGAGGCGCAACGAATCGTTGACAAATACGAAAAGCGTTCCTCGCACCTGGTCGAAGGAACGCGCATGGCTAAGTACGTCAAGGAAAACCGTCTGAAGCTGCAGGGCGCTAGCGATCTGATCGCGTCGTTTCACGAGGGAAAGGGTCTCGAATTTAGAGCTGAACTCACCAATATGCTCAAGCAATGAACGTGTCTCACGGCAGTGACTATTACCGCATTCCTGAATTTTCGAAAAAATCCGGATTGGATGGTGGAATTTTCCAATGAACTAGCGCTTCGCGCGGCAAGCTAAATGTACAACTACGGGATTAATACGCCACCTTGGGATTTGATAAACTCGGCCAGTTCAGCAAGTTCTTTGACAAGCGGGTCAGATTGTTCGTCGGACTCCAACACGATGGGTTTTGTGTCTCTACAGACCGTTGGTCTGGGCGCCGTATTAGGGCGACAGGCATTTGCTCCTGAGGCTTAGCCATTCTAATGCAACACTCTGTCAAGTCGGTTTGGCTATAACTCGTTAGATGCAATGGGTAGGCCAGTGAAAAAAACGAGGCATTCGATTCATCCGGCAGCGATTGTAAACGGGACAGTCTCAGTCTCTGTGAGTCATATCTTCTTTCACCCATGCGTTTTGTCGCGCAACAGTGCCACTTTGCCACGCATGCGAAGAAATCATTCCGGCATTGGCATATTCACGCGTGGTTTCGCGCAATTGGCGCAGGGGCCGATCGTCTGATCGACTTCGAAAAGATCGCAATCTGTGTTAATTCCGATAATAGATTTGCAGCTGCCGACCCGATTTCGGGGAACTCCGCCCCAGCGTTTCCAGTTGGTCCCCGGGTGTCTTTACTTGTGACAGTGTCGTCCTTTGACTGACAAGGATTGACAATTGAGTCATTACGTAAGGTTACGTGGAGAGGCGTCGAAGTGATGAACCCCTGCTCAGCGCTTCGATTACACGGGCGAACTCAGAACCTGTCGTTGAGCCATTTTGCCGTGTAGTCGAAAAAGTTCTTTCTGGCGTTGGCATACTCTGTCGCGGCTATCGCGCAGTTGGTGCACGCGCCAATGCTGGTCATCGAGCCTTCGACGACGATGAAATCTTTGTCGGCGCTTTTTGAATTGAGATAATTGATCTCCACCTCCTGGAGCAAATTCTGAAACGACGCCTGATGCGCGACCGCAAGCAGCGGGATGCTGACGCTTTGCACCATGCACGGCGTTGAATTGTTGCTGGAGCAAAGATCGATCTGTTTCTCATCCATGGAATTGGTCGACCGAATCGCGTTGCTGCTGAGAAATGACCTGACCGTAAGGCCACCCCTGGCGCCCTCGCTAAATGTGCGATTGAGCCTGGCGAGCTCCGGCCGCGAAGGCGCAATGCTTTCGACCACTTGCTTGACGACGGTGCCGTCGTTTTTGAGCAATTTTTCGGGCTGAAGGGTGGTGTGCCTGATGCTCGAATCGAGCGACAAAAGGCGCGCGTTGTCGAATCCCGGGATGTTAAATGGGCCGTCATCAGTATAAATGTCCTTGCCGGTTTCGATGCGCTGCAGTTGTCCCAAGGCAATGTCGATCAAGCGATTCATGCGAGCCGATTGCGCGGCAAAATAATTTTTCTTGAACAATTCGGAGTAGCGCGAAGAACCATTAGGATTGAAGCCATTGTTCGCCGCAAAGGGGTCCAATTTTGGATCGGCTCGGCCACCCCGCATGTCTGAGGTCGCCGGATTTACGCTGCGCAGTCGTAGAATCGGATTTCCCGGGTGGCCGTCGGAAAGGATGATGCCATGCGCCGGCGCAAGCCCTTTTAATTCGTTACCGCATTGGACGAGCTTATTCGGTCCCTGGCAGACGGCGGGTCCCCTTTCCGCGACTGCTTGATAAAAGCTCATGGTCACGCCGCCGCCGCTGTGCCCGTAAAGAATGATCTTGGCGCCGGCTCCAAGCTGTTTTTTGAGGTGATTTACTCCCTCGCTCACATCCAGTGGAATCAATTCCCATCTGACTGAAGACTCGCTGTTTTCAAACCGCGAGTTCATGCAAAGAACCACGAACCCTCTCTTGGCAAATTCGCCGCAGGCGACATGGTTCAAGTAGTTTGCTTCGCGATGCATAACGATAATCCCAACGTGGGGCTCCGGGCCGGACTCGGGTTTGTAGAGCGCGCCCTTGGCCCGACCCAGCTGAACGAACGTGGGGCCGCTTTGAGCCCAGGATCGCGAGCCGAAGGCGATGAGTGTAAAGGCGACGGATATCGCGAATGCCAAAATATTTCTTAGCATGATTACGGGTTCGCCTTTTTGTGAGAATTTTTGCGCCGGCGCGGAACGTTTCCCGGATCCAGTTCTTAACACAAGCATGCCGCCAATGGCAGAATGCTTCAGCGAGGTTCCGAAGAGGAAAAATTCGATGCCTTTGAGACCTCGTGCGTTTCGCCTCCGGCGCGCATCCGCGATCGCGACAACGATGATCAGTGCCAGACTAGAAGGATACCGAATCCAAGCTGGACATTTTCTCCCGCTTGGAGTAAGCGGGGCTTAAGCGAATGCGCCCGGGAGCGACGATGAAACGGTGCACGATCCTAATCTTTCTCACGGTGTTTTTGCTGTCGCGGCTGACTCCGACATTTTCAGCGGAGGCGCCGCTGAAGGTCATCAACGTGGCAGTGCCGGCGGTCTCGCTCCTGCAGGCGCCCCTGTTCGTCGCCATCGATGCCGGCGCATTCAGGAAATATCGCATGGAAGTGCGCTATATCGTCACCGGCGCGCGGACTATCCAGGCGCTGATCGGCGACTCCGTCCAATTTGCTCAGGGCGTTTCCAGCCGGACGGTTCCTGCCGCGGTTCTGGCGGGAGCCGACGCGGTGTTGATCGCCAACTTCAGCGATAAGCTTCTGTTCACCATGCACAGCGCTCCGGAAATCAATTCTATGCAAGACCTGAAAGGAAAAGTTGTCGGAGTCTCTGGTATCGGCGGCTCGACCGACTTCGCCACCCGGCTGGCACTCCGAGAAGCAGGACTTGTTCCCGACAAAGATGTCGCGATCCGCGGCGTCGGCGGAGTGCCGGAAACCGTGGCAGCGTTGAAAGCGAAAGTCGTTCACGCCGGCACGCTGTCCCCGCCTTCGTCGTTCGTGGCGCAAAAGGCAGGGTTCAAAATGCTATTCGATATGACTCGCCTGGGCGTCGACTATGTCTCGTCCGGCCTGGGCGTGAAAAGGGCTTCGATTGCATCCAACCGGCTAGAGGTGAAACAGTTCCTTATGGCGATGATTGAGGGCGCGAAGATTCTGACGAAGGACGAGGAGTTTGGCCTACGCGTGTTGACCAAGCATACCAGGATCGCGGATCGTGACGTGCTCAAGCAAAGCTACAGTTACCTAAGACCTTATTTTTTGAAAGTGCCGTATCCGTCGCCGCGGGCAATCAAAGACACTTTGGATGTGCTTGCCAAGGACATCCCGAAAGCGAAGGACGCCGACCCTAAGGATTTCATCGACAACTCGGTGCTAAAAGAAATTGAACAGAGCGGATATATCGAGAATGTTTATGGAAAGTAAAGTGACATACCGGTTCATCTCTGCCGATGACCACATCGATCTGCGTTGGCTGCCGAAAGACCTGTGGACCGAGCGCCTGCCGGCCGGATTGCGAGAACGCGGACCGCGGGTGGTGGAAACGGAAACGGGCGCGTGCTGGATGTGGGAAGGTCAGACCTTTAGCCCGCACGGTTATTACACAGCCGCGCAGGGCAGCGGCGCCATGTGGGCGATCGAACGCGGCGGTGTGATGCGCGAAGGCGAGCTGCGTCCGACCACCGCAGATCTTCGTCTGACCGACATGGACCGCGACGGCGCGGACGCTTCGATCATGTACGGTCCGACCGACCCGCTGGCGATTGCCGACCCTGAGCTGAGGCGGCACTGCTATGAGGCTTATAACGATTGGTTGAGCGACTTTTGCGCGGCCAAGCCCGAGCGCCTGATCGGCGTCGCGCAACTCTCGATGGAGGATCCTGATGCGGCGCGCGGCGAGCTGGAGCGTCTCGCGAAACGGGGCGGGCTGCGTCATGTAAATATTCTGGCCTCGCGCGCGAGCCCGCCCGTATATGACGACGCATGGGCGCCCTTCTGGGCCTTAGCTGAGGAAGTCGGCATACCGATCGGTTTTCACCTCGCGGTCTTGGTGAAAAAGACGCGGCTCGACGACGAAGATCGCGGCGCGGCGAATCATGTGATCGCGGTGGCGTCCCGCTTCGCCAAAGACCCGCCGGGCGTTCAACTTCTCGAACCGATCACCGGCCTTATCTTTAGGAGCGTTTTCGATCGCCATCCGCGTCTTAAGATCGTGATGGCCGAAGCCGGCCTGGCCTGGATACCCAGCATGATCCAGGGCCTCGATATTTGGTATCAGCGTACAAGAGACGGCCGCCGACTCACGGGCGACGGTCCCATAACACTTCCTGAGTTGTTACCAAGCGAATACTTTCACCGCCAAATTTGGATCAGCTTCGTCGACGATCCGTTGGGGATGAAAATGGTCGGCAGCGTCCTCGATGTCGACAAAGTGATGTTCGGTTCCGACTATCCCCACCCCGCGAGCACCTGGCCGTACTCCCAGCAGGTCATCGCCGATTCGATGGAAAGCATTTCCGCCGATGTGCGGCAAAAGATTTTCCGCGACAATGCCCGCGCGGTGTTTGGAATTTGATCGCGGATATCTCGGCGCGCTGCGATCCACCACCGGTTGAAAACAGCCCTTATTCAGCTGTTCCGCCAAGGACGAAAACATTGGCTAAAAAACTTCCCGCGCAAAACAGGATTCTGGGTATCGGGATTCTCACATTCCTCATTTTTGTTATCGCGTCGGCGGCGTATACCACCGCGCAGGACAAGCCCCTGAAGAAGATCTATTGGGGTGTGTCGACTCTGTCGCCCAATTTATGGATTCCGTGGATCGCCAAAGAAGCGAAGCTCTTCGAGAAGAATGGATTGGATGTCGAGCCGGTGTTGCTTCGAGGGTCGGGCCAGACTTCGCAGGCAATGGTGGCTGGCAGTCTGTTTGCCTCGTCCGTAGCCTCCCCCGCGGTGATGCTGGCGAATCTGAATGGCGCCGATCTGGCAAATGTGGCGCACGGCATTGCGGCGCAGGGTAGTAAGCTCATGGTAAAACCGGAAATTCGCAAACCGGAAGATCTAAGGGGTAAAAAAGTAGGGATATCGAGCTTGGGCTCTGCGGGCGACTTGATATTCGGCTATGTTCTACGCAGATACGGTATTGACGCTAACCGGGAAATCAATTTCTTAGCCGTGGGCAACACGGCCGAACGGCTTCAGGCCTTGTACTCCGGGGTGGTGGATGGAGCGGACCTAACGTATCCCGCTGACGTACAGGCGGAGCGCAAGGGATTCCGAGTCTTGCTCGATGCGAAAAAAGAACTGGTTTATCCGACGGCATCCGTAGTAACGCGGCGCAAGACGATCCGCGAAGACCGCGACACGGTAATGCGTTTCGTGCGCTCTTTTGTGGAAGGGATCGCGTTTTTGAAACACAATAAAGAATTCAGCCAGACGGTCTTGGCGAAATACCTAAGGACCAACGACCCTGAATATCTCGAAGGGGCTTACGCGGTTTTTAGGCAAGATTTCATTGCGGCGCCCTATCCGATCACCAAAGGACTGGACGCCGTTTACGAGATTGTCGCGTACAGGAAACCCGAGATCCGCAATCACAAGCCCGAGGAGTTCGTCGATACAAGTTTTGTCGCCGAGCTGGACAAGAGCGGATTTATCAAGAAGCTCTACGAGCAAAGATAGACAAAAGGCAAACGAAATCCCGTGAAGCCTAAGTCGTTACCGCCCTTGGTGAGCGCGATTGCCGCCGTGGCGGCGGGAATTGCCGTCTTCGTTCATGGGGCTCCGCTCGCGCAAGAGTCAAATCTCACGACTCTCAAGGTCGGCGGAGGAAGCTTCACGACATACATGGCTCAATCCAACGGGATGTTCGCCAAATACGGTCTGCGAATTGAGCTGCCCCGGTCGGCCGCTGGAGGCTCGGAGGAGGTGCGCCGCTGGCTCGCTTCCGGCGAACTGGACCTCGCCGACTACGGCGTCGATAACGCCATTGCGATGGTGGAGAACGCCGGCGTGGACGTGATTCTTGTTGCCGCCACGGACTACACACCGACCGAACTCATGGCCCAGTCCGAAATCAAATCACTCGCGGATCTACGCGGCAAGACCGTCCTCGTCGATGCGCCGAATACACAGAACGCGCTCGCGCTGAAGAAAATTCTCTCCACGGCTGGTCTCAATCCGGGAAGCGATTACCATATGAAGGAGGCCGGCGGCACGACGGCGCGCGTTGCCGCGATGCTGAAGCAGAAGGAATATGCAGCAACCATGGCCTCCGGTCAGACGGCGCTTCGAGCGCGGCAGGCCGGCCTGGTGAGTCTCGCCGCGACTTCGAGTATCTTCGGGCCGGTGCTGCGCTACGGTGTCTTCACGCGCCGCCAGTGGGCGAAGGAGAATAGCGATCTGCTCGTTCGTTACCTCGTGGCCCACATCGAAGCGCAACGCTGGATCATGGATCCGGCGAACAAGAACAAGGTGATCGATATCGTTGCCCAGCAAGGAAAGCTGTCGCGCGATCTGGCCGGCGGAATTTATGAAATGGACACAGGCCCGAACGGCCTCGCCAAGGATGCGGCGATCGACGTTGCGCGCTTTAGTAACGTGCTCAAATTCCGCGCCGAGGTGGAGGGAAGCTGGGGCGGCAAAGCACCCGCCCCCGACCGTTACTATGACGTTTCCTATTACGAGAAGGCCTTGTCGATGGTGAACGCCAGCGTCTTCAAGTGAATTCGGCAAGTAAATTCGCACGTCTCCGCACGATGGCCACTATCCGCCCTTGCGGCTGATTTCTTTTAATAGCTTCTCCCAGCGTTCGATATCCTTTTCGTATTTTTCGGTGGCTACGCCGTGATCCGGACGCCAGCGTTTGAAGCCCAAGTTTTTCGCTGCGCTGCCATATTCGTATTTTTCCAGAACCGCTTGGCCTTCCGGCCCCAAAAGATAATCCGCCAGGAGCAAAGCGGCGTGGGGATGTGGCGGCTGGACGGCAATGGCGGCGCCGCCAACGTTGGTCGGCACGATGTCCATCGGCAGCCAATCCACCGGAGCGCCTTTTGCTATGGCATTGAGCGTGTGGTTGCGAAAGATCGCGGGCGAAGCGAGAACTTCTCCTGACGCGATCAGATCGAGGAGCGCCGGCGGGATAATCGTGTGTAGGGCGATCTCTTGCGCCTTGAGCTTTTTGACCAGCTCTATACCTCTGGTCCTGATAATCGCGCCGATAACTTTGTAGGCAGGATCGCTGACGGAAACTCCCATCCGACCTTTTAGCTCCGGGTGCAGCAGGCCTTCGTAGTTCTTCGGTACGGCGCTCTTGGAAAGAAGTTTTTTATTGTAAGCGAAGCCGATGTAGGACTCTCTGGCAATGCCCCAGAAGTACAAACCACGCTCGCCCTTCTCTTTGGCGTCCTCAGGGTAGGAGGCAAACTGCGGTGAATGATACGGCCGCAACAGAAAAGCGTCGCGCATAAACATGAGATTGCCTTCAGTGGTCTCCACTGTATCGACAATGTATTTCCTGGCTTTCGACTCTTCATACATTCGAGTCGTCATGTCCGAGCCGGAGACCCGATAGGCTTCGACTTTGATCCCGGAATATTTGCCCTCGAAGGCTTTAACCATTCCCTTGTACGAATCGCCGGCCAGCGAGGTGTACCAGGTGACTTTTCCCTCGTTTTTCGCGCCGGCGTAAAGAACCTGCTCGCGATCTTTGCCGTCGTAAGTTACCAGCTCGGCAATCGTCATCGGCTTGCGCGCCTGGGCGAAAAGCGGTTCGGGAAATAGCACTGATAGGATAAATAAAATCAAAAATACGGAGTTCATTGTCGGAGCGTTCCTCTAGTCTCTTATCGCTGGGTGATTTCCTTCGCCAGCTTTTCCCATCTGGCGCTGTCTGCTTCCAATTCCGCCAGAGGCCGGCCACGGTCCTGATACCAGCGCTTAAAGCCATAATCCGTGGTCGGATGGCCATACTGGAACTTATCGAGAATCTTCGCGGCGTCATGCAGCAGAAAGTCAACCAATAAGAGCGCCGCATGGGGATGGGGCGGCTGCGCCGCCAGGGCGACTCCGCCATTGTTGGTCGGTACCAGCTCCATCGGTATCCAACCGACCGAGGAACCCTTTGCTGCGGAGACCAGCGCGTGATTGCGAAAGATATGAAACGAAGCGCCGATCTCGCCGGACGCAATTAAATCGGCTAACGTCGCGCTGCTGACCGTGTACGCTTTGATTTCCTGAGATTTGAGTTTCTTCACGAATCCATCGCCTTTGATCTTGATCATGGCGCCGATCATTTTGGCGGAGGTTTCATTGAGGGTGATGCCGATTTTGGTTTTCAATTCGGGGTGCAACAACCCATCAAAACCTTTGGGAACCGCATTCGGCGAAATTTGCGTCTTGTTGTAACCAAAGCCGAGGTAGGATTCCCTTATGGTGGTCCAGAACGTGAGAGGCTTGTCGGATTTCTCTTTGGCGTCGTCTGGATACTTGTCCAAATAGGGAGAAAAATAGGGGCGCAACAACTGACTCACCTTGGAAATCATCAAAGAGTCCTCGGTGGTCTCCAGCGCGTCACAGATCGGACGGCGCGCTTTGGCTTCTTCGATCATCCGCGGCACCAACTCGCTGCCGCCGGCGCGGTAAGTTTCTAAACGCACCCCGGGATATTTTGCTTCAAATGCCCGGGCGATCGCTTTGTAGGAATCCCCTGCGAGCGAAGTATACCAAACGACTTTTCCCTCGCCTTTGGCACCCGTGGAGAGCACCTGCTCTCGATCGGGGCCGTTGTAGGTCGCGATTTCGGCGACTGCG
>DASPXM010000191.1:0-11829 GCA_035637295.1 Verrucomicrobiia bacterium | reverse complement strand
CTGCAAGAATTCATTCGCAAGCAGGATTTTCGATTCAGTGACCAGCTTACTCCCGAGGAGACGACGGCTTGGCAACGTGCATTGGACATGCTGGTTGGGAAACCGGGAATATTCGCTAACGAGATGGGGCATGACTTGCATCCAAGATCTCAGGAACAGGCGATGTGTTACCGGACAGCCGATTTGGTTCCATCGACGTCAAATCTGCATCGCTTCGAAGCATTGGCCAGTGAACTAAAAACATCGAAACAGGTCACACTCTACATACGCAAATCGCTTCCTGCTGAACTCTTCGAAGAGCTGAAATCGCGAGCCCATGAGCGGCCGAACGGCGCGATTGAAGTAGTCACGGAAGAATTAGACGATGTCGCTTATTTACGCGCCTTGCGTTCTTCCGGCTTTGCGGTTTTTTACGGACTGGGCCTGCCTTCTCAGACGGTTATTCTCTTGGATAGAAAGAGGGGCTATCTTTTGGAGGAGGCACAACCAAATTCCAATGCGCAATGGCGCTCGCTGCAAAATTCCGAGGATGTATGTCTTAACCTGCTTTGGCATAGATTCGGGATTGCCGTCTTGCTTCGAGGATTTATTAAAGTAAATGACGACAAGGCTGAACTGTTTTGTATCAACATCGATGGACAGAGAGAGCAGTGGTGTCGTTTTAGAACCCCTGACACGCGGGAACTTCCGGAGGTTGGCGCGAGGGTCGAGCTATTCGGCTGGGAAAAATGGCATACTCATGTCATTGAAGTTCTCGAACTTAGAGAGGTAGGAGCCACTGAAGTCGTCCCCGAATGAATCCCATTCTTCCACCGCCACATCTCAGTTTCTAAATGAACTACGCAGCGCCCACACCTTGTCGCGCCGACTTGATTCTCTATTTCAATATCTCTTTCATCTTGGCCACCAGCGCGGGATCGAGTTTGAATAATTCTCTAACTTGTTTCTCGACCTCCGTGCCGTCGATCGGATCGAGATCGAGCTTTGCCTTTTGCGTGTCGGCGAGAAATTCGGGATCTTTTAGCGTATCCATGAAAGCCTTGCGCAGGAGTCTCACCCGATCCTTAGGAGTGCCGGGGGGCAGCACGTAAAAGCGGTTGAGCACGCCGTTGACCCGAGCCGAGGTCAGAATCATTTTCTTGGCATCTTCGGTTTTCGCCAGATCAACCGCCCAGGGAACGTTGGGGACTTCCGGGTGTGGTTTTAGGTTTGCCTGAATCAAGAGCACGACTTCCCCTTTGTCCATTTCGGCGCGCCAGGTCGATTTGAACGATTCCCAGGAATTGCATGCGCCTTGAACTTCGCCAGCGTTGAAGGCCAAGCGAACAGGACCAGTGCCTTTGTATCCAGAGACCAGTTGGAGTGGCAGCCCCAAAGTAGCTTTGAGCACTTTCGGAATGTCGTCCGTGCCGCCGCCAGGGGCAACGCCGCCGATCTTGATCACCGTGCCGGACGCCTTCCATTGCTCGATGCTGGTGATGCCCGTGGACTTCGCTACGCCGATCATGAAGTTATCCTGCGCCGGCACGCCGAGAAATTCGAACTTCGGCGCATCGAACTCAACTCCCGGTAATCCGAGAATCTGCTGAAAAGAAAGTCCACCGACGAAGTTACCGATAGTAAGGCCGTCCGGCTTCGCCGCTTTGTAGACGTAGTTGGCCGCAAGCAAACTCGCCGCGCCCGGCATGTTGTCGACGACGGTCGTCGGATTCCCGGGAATATGCTTGCCGATGTGACGCGCGATCACGCGCGAGTAGGCGTCGAAGCCGCCGCCGGGCGCCAGTCCCACAATGAGCCGAATGGTTTTTCCTTTGTAGAAATTTTCTTGGGCCGATACGGACGAAATCTGCGCAATGAGACCGAGAACAATTCCGATGCCCCACAAAAGACGGCAAGTAGTCCGAAACATAATGGCCTCCCACGATTGATTGGTAGGGGCGCGGCATGCCGTGCCCCTACGCCGGCGGACAGTCAGAGATGGATTCAAGGCGCGGCGATTAAAGCAAGTTTTCCGCCGCGAGACAACGGGAAAATCTAGGCGATTCAGTCTTGTGCCGTTTCGTGCCACAAACGCCGCAATCACAAATCGATCATCCTTAACAACAAAACGTGTTTCAAAGTCGAGTGGCCCCGACCTCGCAATATTTTAGCGATGCCGGAGCAATTTCGTTTCGTTTTCTTAAAGGCACATGGGATAATGAGAGATCGAGAAATACCTCCGGCTCGAGTCATTCTGATTCCGTAATTTTCCGATCATGTTTCTTTCCCGCTTGACCACATATCCGCTTTGGCGGTCATTGCGCCATCGCAATTATCGTCTCTATCTCATCGGACAGTTGGTTTCCGTGTGTGGTACCTGGATGCAACAAGTGGCCCAGAGTTGGCTGATCTACCGTCTCACGGGATCGGCGACACTGCTCGGACTCGTCGGTTTCGCCACACAAATTCCGGTCTTTGTGCTAGGCGCCATTGGCGGAGTCGTGAGCGACCGCTACTCATCCCACCGCGTTGCGCTCTGGACGCAAACCGCTGCGCTCTTGCAGGCCATCATCTTAGCAACGCTGACGTTAGCAGGTTGGATCCAACCGTTGCACATTATTTTGCTTGGAGTCGTCTTGGGTGTCGTCAATGCTTTCGACATGCCGGCGCGCCAGGCGCTGGTTCATCGACTGATCGCGCCGGATGATCTGGCGAATGCCGTTGCGCTAAACTCCTCGATGATCAACGCCGCTCGGATCATCGGACCCGGTTTAGCCGGTCTCGTCGTCGCCAAACTCGGCGAAGGCGCGTGCTTTCTCATTAACTCGGCGAGTTACCTGGCCGTCATCGTCGCGCTGTTGGGGATGAAGCTTCCGCCGCAGAGAATTATTCCGACGAAACCACTCTCGATCGTACATTCGCTCGCCGAAGGATTTCGTTACGCGTTGCGGATCACTCCCATTCGTGACGTTCTTTTACTGCTCGGCGTCGTCGGGGTAATGGGAATGCCTTACATCACCCTGATGCCGGTTTTCGCCGCAGACGTGCACAAAGGCGGCGCGGACGCGCTCGGATTGATGATGGGTGCGGTTGGTTTGGGTGCATTGATCGGTGCTCTTTATTTAGCGTGGCGATCATCGGTCATCGGATTGGGTCGCGTCATCGTCGTTGCAACCATCGGCTTCGGTCTAGCATTGATCGCGTTTACCGTTTCCAAGTTATATTGGTTATCGCTGTTGCTTCTTGTGGCTGTCGGATTGGGCTGGATGGTGCTGATCGCTGCCAGCAACACGGCGTTACAAACCCTCTCCGACGATGTGATGCGCGGGCGTGTAATGAGCCTTTTTACCCTGATGCTGGTCGGTATGGCGCCGTTTGGAAGCCTCCTCGCGGGATGGCTCGCCGATCGAATCGGCGCCCCGTTGATTGTCGCGATCGGCGGCGCGATTTGCGCTTTCGCGGCGCTCGTATTCGCGCGTCAACTACCGCGCCTGAGAGCAGCGGCGCGACCGATTTTGATCGCGCGTGGGATTATCGTCGAGCCGAACACCGCGGGCGAATCGGTCGTCATCGATCCTAAGTAAAAGTCGGGTTGCCGGCTTTTCCGGCACGTGTATGACGATTAGCGCTAGGTCGCGGCCGGTGAGCTGGCGCGCGTTCAAACAAATGCCTGACTGCCTCCGCGGTTATCGATAGAGCGCGTTGATGAAGCCGCTTTTTTCCAACTCCTGCAGGATGCTGTCGTCGTAAAAGCGCGTTGGGTCCTGGCCCTTGGCTTTGGGATTCACTTGGGCCAGCTCGTCGATGACCGAACGAAACGCCTCGGCCGTCGGCGTCGGCACGCGCTTGAGATACTTGTTGACCGAAACCTCGTAGGTTTCCTCCATCATCTCGCGGTCATTGATCCGGAAGTACTTGCTCATCACTTCGATGGCGAAGGGCTTGTCTTTCTTGACCCGCGCGATCGCTTCCAGAATCGACTTGAGATAATTCGTCACGACATCTCGCCGCTGTGCCATGAAGCTGCGCCGAACCGTGACACCGGTGGACGCGTAGGCGACGCCGAGCGATGCGATATCCAACATTTCACGGAAACCTTCGCGCCGCGCGCGAATGAGCGTCGGATACGATAGGATCGCCGCTTGGATGCGCCCGCCGCGCAGCGCAGCGACGGCGGACGACACCGCGCCGACTTGGACGATGGTCACATCTTTCATCGGTTCGTAGCCGTAGTGATGGATCGCCATGCGCGCGGCGGTATCGATGGAGGTCCCGAAACGGCTGATGCCGACGGCCTTGCCTTTGAGATCTTCCGGTTTTTGAATGCTCGGGTTCACCATCAAACTGGTCACCAGCCGCTCGACCGTATTGCCCAGCGAAATGACGTCGGCGCCGCCGATGGCTGCGCTCGCCGTCGTGCTGCCGGCGATGGCGAGGAATTCAATCTCACCGGCGATCATCGCCGCCATGCCTTCGGTGCCGCTCGGAAAGGCCACGAGGTCAATGTCCAAACCGTATTTTTTGAAAAGTCCCGCTTCCCGGGCCGCCCAGAACGGCGTCATGTTGCCGGAAAGCGACGCGTAGCCGGCCCTTAGCTTCCGGCCGTCCTGCGCCGACACGGTTGCAGCCAAAATAAGAAGCCCTATGAGAAAAAAGACGGAGAGCAATCGCCAAGAAATCATGTGCCGATGGTCGGCGGTAGAGCGCATGGATAAATCCATTGGCTTGAAGTTCGCGCACGAAACGTTCATCAAAAAAACCCCTTGGTTCTCCCTTCACTTTGGGATTGCGCGGCTCGAGCTGTTCCCAGCATGGACTTCATGGCTTCGATTGTCGGCAGCGTCAAACCAAATTCCCATCGATCATCAGAAACTTGGACTGCCCGAACCGACGTTGTCGTGATTCTACGCAACCGAGATGGAATCACAAGAGGAAGAGACAACGAACACAGCGTGCAAGGAATTCACCGCGGCAAACATCGTAACCTTTTGCAAAACTAGAGAATCGACGTCCCTAGGCAACGTCGGTCTTAATGTTTGGGGGCTACCGTCCCACGCTGATTCCCAGCTCCTGCTGTGCTCGCCGCAGGTAACTCGTGTCAAGATATTTCTCCGGCGCGGGATAGGCTCTTGTACAGGCGTTCGCCCATCAAATCGATGAGGCGCTGAAAGCCCTCGCGGTTGACGGACCCGTCACGGCTGATGATGCCCTGAGTCAAATATTCGTCGACGGTGGCGCGCGTGTACTTGAGCGGAGTTCCCGTGCGCCTGCTCACCAGCTCGGCGGCTTGCTCCCGGTTGGCATGCGCCTACTGCATTGCGCGCACCATCGCCTTGAGATAGCGCACCGTCAATTGGCTGTTGGCCTCGGCCCAGCGGCTGTCGACGATCAGGCTATGAAGACTGGCGAGCCGTTGCCCCGTAGGACCGTTCTGAATGATCGTATAGTCGCGATTGAGCTCCAACCCTTCCGCTTTGAGCATCTCGCGTAAGAAAATCGTGCTGCCGGAAACGAGACTCACCACGCCGATGTTCGTGCCCTTGAGCTCTTTAATGGATTTGTATTTCGGACAAGTGACCAGCGTGTAGACGGCAATGGGCACCGTGCCGCCGATGATTTTGAGCGACGCGCCGCGCTCGACCGCGTTGATCGCCGCCGAGGGATCGACGATTGCCACGTTGATCTGCTCGGCAATGAGCGCCTGTATCAGCGTGTCCGTCGACCCGATCAACACGACGCCGCCCTGAATCCCCTCTTGAGCGAAGAAACCTTTGTCCGTCGCCGCGTAGTTGGGCAATTGCTCCACCGTGCGCGATACGTTGCCGATTACAACGCGATCAGCCGCATGGCTCATCGAGACAATCAAACCCGCGATCAGTAGCGCCGACAAAATAGTTTGTATGCGCCAGCATAACCCGCTCTTCATGACCGCCCTCCAGCTTTACGGTTTCTGATAATAGTTGGCATAATAGTAATCGGCGATTTCTGCGCCGGTCGTCTTCCAAACGCCGTCGTGGGAGCAGATGTACTCGAGCGCCTTGTCGAGATATTTGATCCGAAACGCCAGGCCGATGACAAACGGATGGAGCGGGATCGTCATCACCCGCCCTTGAGTCGCTCCTTCAGCATATAACTGGTCGAATTGATCGCAAACCATTTGGAGCCAGTCCTTCGGCGTATGCCCGCCTTGAAAAATCACGCGAATGTCGTTGAGACCTTGCTGATATGGAATCGCGATCATACGACCTGATTTAACGCGCATCGCGTGCGGTTGATCGTCGAAGCCCCAATCGCAAACATAATCAAACCCCTCTGCGGCTAAATGATCCAACGTGTTTGGGCTTTGATCGCCGCCGCCGGGACCGAGCCAGCCGCGCGGGGCCTTGCCCGAGGCCGCGGCAATGGTATCGCGAACCTGCCGAATCACCGAACGTTCCTCCTCGGGCGGATATTGAGTCATTCGGATGTTGTTGGTCACGCCGTGGCCGAGCCATTCCCATTGTCGTTTATTGCCTTCCTCGATGATCGCCGGATGATGCGCGCACACGTCGGCGTTCAGCATCACCGTCGCGCGGATCCCGTGCTTGTCGAGAACCTCCATCATGCGAAATACGCCGATGCGCGACCCATAGTCCCGCAGGGCATATCCGGTTACATCCGGCAATAAAGAATTCGGCGCGCCAGGAATAACCTTATCGATGTGAAAGAACTCGATATTCGGCGCGATCATCAAAGCGACGCGCGCGTTGTTCGGCCATTTGAAAGCTTTGCGGCGAATGATCGGTGAGTAATCGTAACGGTCGGTTTGCATGGTTCAGCTCCACTACTGCTCCGTGATTATGTGAGACGGAAACTATGATAGGGAGAGCCGAAGGGTCAAGGAGAAAATTCCCGGAGCACGAAGACGTTCAACGCTGGTGAAGTTTTCATTCTCCATCACTTCAGCACCGTTTGTCTCGTCTGCCCGCGGTGCCGCCTACTTCCTGGCCTTTTCGATGAAACCGCTCGTTTTAAGTTCGTCGAGGATACTCGGTTCAAACACTCTTAGCGTCTCCGGCGTCTGCCCTTTGGCGTTTGGATTTGTCCTGGCGAGCTGGCGAATCACCAACTCGACTCCTTTGCGATCGGGCATGCTCAGCAGACCCTCGGCATGTTTCCCTAAAAAATAGTCGTAACCGATGCCGTACACTTCGTCGGCGGCGCGGATATATTTCTTGATCGTTTGAATCGTTAACGCTTTATCCTTGTTGGCGAGGAACATGCCTTCGATGAGCGCCTTGGCGAAGCTCGTCGCCTTGTCTCGGTTCGCATCGAGAAAGCTGCGCTTGATCATGAGACAACTCTGCGGATAGGACATCCCTGCTTCGGCCATATCTAGAAGCAGATTCATCCTGTGTTTTTCGATCGCCATGGTCGCAAAAGGTTCGGTAAACAACGATGCTTCGGTGGAGCCATTGGTCAAGGCGGTGAGGCGGTTCGAACTGGGACCTAACTGAATGACTGTGACCTGTTTTGGATCCACGCCGAACTTTTCCAGAGCCGCCTGAACAGCAAAATCGGTTGCGGAGCCGAATTGGCTGATCGAAATTTTCTTGCCGCGCAAATCCTGAACACTTTTAATATCCGGGCGACCCACCACCTTGAAGGCGAACAAATTAAATCCGCCGGTAATCATCGCGATGTCCGCGCCCTGCACGTTAGCGGTAACCGCCAGCGCGCCGGTGGAAAAAAGCAATTGGCTCTCATTGGAAAGCAGCGTCTGCACGCCCAAGGTGCCGCTGTTCATCGTTAAATATTCAACATCCAGGCCACGCTTCTTGAACAGGCCTTCCTGATTGGCGACCCAAATGATCGAATGCAGCGGCGTGATTCCGCCGCCGCTGACGCGCACCTTGTCCGCGGCCGGTGCGATTGTCGATCCGAGCAGCAGCCCAATAACGATTCCAATGATTGCTCTCATGTCGGAGCCGCTTTCGTGATCGTGCTCGTGGCTCGTGTTCGTCTGAGTTTACGAGCATGATCACGTTTCACGAGCACGTTGAACACGATCACGAATTAACGATCTCCTCATATGTCGGAGTCGGCATGCCCGCTTTCCAGCTCGCATCGCGCAGTTCGATGCGGTTGCCGCTAGGATCGAGGACGAAGAGCTGCCGCCCGGTGAAGAACCCGCCGGGCCGGTAGTCGACGGGTTCGTGGATTTTGATGCCGAGATGGTGAAAGAGCTTGCACGCTTTAGTAAACATGTCCGGGCTGACGTCGAAGGCATGGTGCAGCCGGCCGTCCTGCTCCACGGTTCTAACGAGGGGATCCTTACGCTGGCAAAGAAGAATATTGTGATTGCCGAGCTTGAAGCAGGACATCGGCGAATTAGCCAGCCGCCCGATATGTTCCAATCCCAGAATCTCTCCATAGAACCTTTCCGCCTCTTCCAGATCGTTCACCGGTATCGACCAGTGGACCACGGCATCGAGTTGCAACATTCCCATATACTTTTTCCTTTCGAGATTGCCTTACCGCATTCACTCGAACCTGTCCACAAGTGAGAATGATGACGACGAATAGAACAAAGACGGTGCTCGAACGAGAATGAAGATAGGCGGCGCTCAGTCCGTTTCTCCATTTCTTCTTGCTGAATCGTTGACTTCCAGCCGACTTCCACCTACATTTTCATCGCCCGCCCCGAGTCCTATCGGAGGAAAAGATGGTAAACCAGACAATAACCATAGGCTGCCGCGACTATGACCATACACGCGCGCTCGCCGACGGCAGAGTCAAAGTAGACGGCCTCGAATTGAAATTCGTGAACATCTCCCCTCCGTCGCAAATATTTTTGCGCATGCTCCACGACGAAGAGTTTGACGCTTCGGAGATGTCTCTGTCGAATTACATGATCGCGCTCGGCAAAGGCGATCATCGATTCGTCGCCATCCCGGTCTTTCCGTCGCGGGTTTTTCGTCACTCGTATATCTGGATCCATACCGAGGCCGGCATCCAAAAACCGCAGGACTTAAAAGGCAAGAAAGTCGGCATTGCCGATTACTCGATGACGGCGCTGCTTTTTGTCCGCGGGCTATTGCAACACCAATATGGCGTCCTGCCCCAGGACATTCACTGGTTTCGCCGCCGCTCAGAGCATGTTGCCATCGATATCCCGCCGGGCATCCGCATCGATAGTATTGCCAAGGATCAGACACTCGACGGTCTCTTCGAGGACGGCCGGCTGGATGCTCTCGCGGTGACCTCACCGCCACGCTCCTTCTTGCAAGGCTCGCCGGTGGTGCGACGTCTGTTTCCCGACTGCCGAACCGTTGAAGCGGAATACTATCGGCAGACCAAGATTTTTCCGATCATGCACATGGTGGTGATCCGGCGTGCCATTTACGAGCAAGAGCCGACGGTCGCAATTCGACTCGTGGAAGGATTTGAAGCCGCCAAGCGCAACGCCTTCGAAGACTACACAGAAGGCTTGTCATCGCTGCCTTGGGTAAATTTGGATTTAGAATACGCTCAACAAGTACTGGGGAAAGATGTCTATCCGTATGGAGTTAAGAAAAATCTTCCGACCTTGGAGGCTGCCACACTCTATTCGCATGAGCAAGGCTTAACCCAAAGAAGATTCGCCGTAAACGAATTGTTCGCGCGGGAAACTTTAGAACTCTGTGGCGGGAATTGAGTGAGAGCGGCTAAAAAAGCAGGCCCGTGTCATATGACACGGGCCTTGTTACCGTGTTCAAAATCTCGCTTCTTAACTTATCATGACGTCGGTTTGCTATCGCTGATGACGAAACGAGCCCGGCGATTTCTTGCCCAGCACTCTTCGGTTTGCTCCTTGCATAGAGGAACTTCTTCGCCATAGCTGATCGTCGACAATCTATTCGCCGCGATGCCGAGGGTCGCCAGATAATCCATTGCGGTCTGTGCACGCTTGGCTCCCAGCGCCATATTGTACTCCGCCGTACCCCGCTCGTCGCAATGTCCTTCGATTTGCACACGCGCCGTCGCATTCGTCTTGAGCCAGTCGGCATTCGCTCTCAAGGTTGCGCGGGCCGTTTCCGAGAGAGCCGAGCTGTCAAAATCGAAGTTCACATCCTTTAATGGGCCGCCGGTCGCGCTTTCACCTCGACGCAATGCGTCTAAACTGGAAGTCGAACCCGGATCGGGTTTGGGCGGCGCCGGCTTGGCAGTCTCTGTTGCCGATCCCGCTGACGCATTTGGATTCTCCGCCGTCCACTTCCCCGGCGGCGGGTTGGCTGGACTCCCGCAAGAAATTAGAAAAATGACCGCCAATAAACTCCAACCATAGCTCAATAACGGCTTTCGCTCCCTCATCATCTAGTCTAGTCCACCTTTCCCGTCCGTACTGGACCGATTTGATTGGCAATTGTGAAGCATCCCGCTTCAGGTGTCAACTATTATGTATATCAAAACAACATTATAGTTGAAAATGCAGACTTGAACACCCTTGCCTCAAGTTGACGGCATTGGCAAGAAATGTCCGAAATTGACACTACGCAGCGGCTATCAGACGCACGCCATAGAGCTTGCACTCAGGTAGTTCTAGCTGGTGCCAGCGATTCCCTCCGTCGTGAGTGCCATAAACCGAGCCATCTGTGTAGGCGACGCACAGCGTGTCGGCGTCCTCGGGATACGCTGCAAAGCCACACGTCATATGCTCGTAGCCAGCAGGCAAACCAGCGTCTAACCGATTCCAAGTCTTGCCGGCATCGTTGCTGCGCAAAATCTGCGTTTTCGCTCCACCGGTTTGCGCCGACAGATTGCGGCTGAATTTGACCGTATTGTACGGTCCGGCGCGCACCGTGCGGTAACCCGGCCACGAGGCGGGTCCATTTTCCGCCGCGCCGAGAAATATTCGGTCCGGCACCGAAGGGTGATTGGCCATCGGAATCGCGTAAGCCCGCCCCATGCCGTACTCGCACTTGAGCCAATTTTTACCGCCGTCATTGGTCTGATAGGTACCAATCCCCGTGCTAGCGAAAAGGGTTTCCAAGCGCGTGGGATGGCGCATTATCCAATGCACGTCGCGATACACGCGCCCTTCCTCATGCTTACCCATCTCATAAGGCACGATGCCGGCTGGATCATTGATTTTCGGAAATGCAGTCGAACTCGCCGGACCGCTGATATCTTCCCACGTCGCGCCACGGTCGCAGCTGCGCGCCACGCCGCCCTCCTCGATGCCAACGACAATTTCATCCGGTACCCGGGCATCGAGCGTGATGCAGCGAACATGAGCGACATGCGCACCCGGTGGAAACGTCCACTTGTTATAATCGGGCAGACTGCGGAAAGCCGAAAGTTCGCGAAAGGATCGGCCGCCGTTCTCACTCACATAGACTGCCGCAGGTAATGTACCCACATAGATTTCGTCGGCCCGCGTTGGATGTACTGCCATCGCCCAGATATCGCGAAAGTCGATGCCGCCGGAAGGGAGCCATTGCCAATTTTCGCCGCCGTCTTCGCTGACGTGAATCTCGGTCAACGTTGCCGCATGTAATCGCTTCGGAGTGAACGGATCCGGTGCCACTTCGCGGACTGTCTCACCATCCATGGCGCTGATGAGAATCTCGACTCGTTCAGATTGGCCGTCCCAACGACAGCGCATCAAACCATCCGCTTTAAGCAAGAATAATTGAAGATGTCCGTTTGTCGCCACCATAAAACCTCCTGCCGATGAAAATTATGACCTTCCCTGGAAGCAAAATAGGGCAATCCGCGAATCAACGTCAAGCCAACTGCAACTTTTTCTTCCGCCGACAAGGCTGCCAAAGACACTGGATATTTTGCCGAGAGTTGAACTAGATTAGTGAGCAAGATGCGCCCGGTTCA
>DASPXM010000190.1:0-35050 GCA_035637295.1 Verrucomicrobiia bacterium | reverse complement strand
GTCTATGCGCTTTTCAATCTCGTGATTGCGCGAGTTGTTGGCGACGACAATTTCATGCTCGATATGGCTTTGGCCGAAGTGTTCTGAGATACTCGAGAGCAATCGCTCAAGGGAGGCAACGCGCTCGTAGGTAGCGATGATAATGCTGATCTCCATGTCACTGTTTTGCGCCTACACCAAATGCCCACTGCCATTGGTAAAGGCGGTATTTAAGGCCGTAAGGTTGTAATCCAATCGCCTGTTGCAATGCTTCACGCGCTTGGTGCCGCTCGTTTCGTCGCCATCGTCCCTTGGCTAGATGATAATAGCGGTAGGCAAGTCTCCGAGACACGGTGCGACTCCCTAACTGGGCGCGAGCGCTGGGATAATCCCGAAGTAATTTTTCAATGACCCGAATGTTTTCCGTCAGGCGTAATTCTTCGTTCCGGCCAATGTTACCCGCGTGTCTCCGATAAGAAAATACCACACTATCGAGATAAGCGACCGGAAAATTCATTAATAGGCGAAACCCCAGGTCAAGGTCCATACAGATTCGCAATGATTCATCGTGGCCCCCAATCGCATCATAGGCCTTCTTGGAAATCAGCGCGGCCTGCAACCGCAGAATACTCTTCTCGAAAAAATCCTCTAGTTTCACCCCTCGTTTGGCTAGTTGCTGAGATTTGGTGCGTGGAATAATGGTGTCCCGATTATGTTCCCGGCCCCCGAGATAATCCCCGTTGGCGAAGACCATAGCGCACTCGGGATGATCTTTGACGTAACCGTACAGCGTTTTCAGGTGATTTGGCGTACATAGGTCATCGGAGTCCTGGATCGAAATCCAGTCCGCGTTTGCACAGCGCACTCCTAAATTGCGAGCCGCAGAAGGACCGCGATTTTCCTGGTAAAGATATCGGAGTTGGGAGCGGTACCCTGCTAACAGTCTTTCTGTGTCGTCGGTCGATCCGTCATCAACGACAATAAGCTCAAAATTCTGAAGTTGTTGATTCAAGATACTGCGGATCGTTTCGACTAAGAATTGCGCCCGATTATAAGTCGCAATAACTACCGATACCGATGGGGAATCGCTCATTGCCTACGGCTTTCATAAAGGGCCACGAATTGCAAAATCCAATTGGACGAATTGATCTGACCTCTCCGAGTCTGCCAGAAGCTGCGTCACTCAGCTCTCTTGTAACGAGCAGGGAAGCATTCGAACTGTTTCTGAGTCAAGAGCGCGTGGCGATGTAAAAGATAACGAGTCAGCAAGGCAAGTATGCTCAATCCGTAAATCACGCTGGCTTTAAAACTCGTACTTGAAGCTTCGGCAAAATATCGCGTTGGCACCGGAACCTCTTCGATTCGAAATCCCAGGTGAATCGCCTGCACAAGCATTTCTTGATCGAAAACAAAATTGTCCGAGTTCAACAAGAAGGGAACCTCCTCCAATACGCGGCGACTGAAAGCGCGATATCCTGTATGAAATTCCGCAAGCTTTTGTCCCATTACCCGGTTTTGAACACCCGTCAGAAACCTATTTCCAAGAAATTTCCACCAGGGCATTCCTTGTCGAATCACGTTGCCGGCCAATAACCGCGATCCTAGGACAACGTCGGCCGCGCCTGATTTGATTGGCGCTACTACATTTGGCAGGAGCGTCGGATCGTACTGATAGTCCGGATGGAGCATGACGATGATATCGGCCCCTGCCTTTAAAGCTTCCGTATAACAAGTTTTTTGATTACCTCCATAGCCGTAATTGCGCGCATGCACAAAGACTTCCAACCTCAGCTCCTTGGCGATTTGCAAGGTTTCGTCGCGGCTGTCGTCGTCGACTAAAATCACCTGATCGACGTCACCCTTAGGAATCGCATCATAGGTAATCTTTAGAGTCTTCGCGGCGTTGTACGCAGGCATCACAACGACGACTTTCGGCTTATCGGTGGCTTGTCCCATAGATCGGCTCCCAAAGCACGCTATTAATGTAGCCGATCATAACGCGTGCCGACAAGCTTTTCGTAACGCTGAGCCGTGTCGTGGGTTGGCCGTATTTGCCGGCAAAGGCATTTCTGAAGATCAGCGCGTCAAGTCTACCGGAGATAGGACTCAGTTCACTGACGCGCGCGCATCGGCCGCTTGGCGGGCCTTGATGACCTCCACTCGACGGGTCTGGCGCAACACCTTCGAGATCAGCCGTCGCCTCATTATGTGATCGTCAAACGCAGATCCTAAGTAGCTCTTGAGAAAATACAATTTCTCAGGGCGACGCATGTAGCGTCCCAACGTTCGATGCAATTGGACAAGATTCTTAAGCCGACGCCTTTTGCTCAATCGGGAGCAACGTCTCACTCTGTCAAAATCGAGCAGAAAAAAAATAACCGAGCTGGCGGAGTCATCCCTGGCGGCTAAGATATTGGCGTCCTTGAGATCGTCATGATAGACATGCTGTGCGTGAAGGGAACGGAAGAGTTGTGCTAATTCGCGCAAAAATCTGCGCCTATGTTCTGCTCCTTCACGGCCCCGCAAAGGTCGTAGCTCCCTGGTCCAATACGCATCCGCGGTCTTTCCCTCGGCGATTTCTTCGGAAATGAAAAAACTTTTGGTGAGCGCACCGCAAGCCCGATACTCTACAGCAGCCACGGGGGTAACGGTCGGAATCCCCGCGCCACGAAGAATGGTCGCCCCCCGAAGCGATCCGAAAGCACGCGACGAGGCGAAAAGTGAAAAAAGCCGATAACGGAGGGAAAATGCGTTGAATTGTTTGAGATAGAACGGATGTACTTGGTCTCCGATCTTAACCGCCAATCGTCCCACTTTGGTTTTTTTCTCATCCTTGATGATCTGGCATTTCGGATCATCGAACCACCGCTCCACATGGGTCAGCAAATCGACAAAGGTGCGATCCGTAAACTTCCGGTGCACCCATAGGGTCGCGCCGTCGCGCTTTTGGGCAATGAAGTCAGGAAGCAGCACGGCGCGGCACTCGACAAGCTTCACGTAAAACGGCGTCAAATCTTCGAAAATGATTGGCCCAGGAATGCTCTTCTCCGACTCTCCTGGCTTCCCGGATCCAGACCGGATCTTGCGAATTCTCTAGCAGCAACAACAGTTTTTCTTCCAACTCTTTCGGATCGTCAACTTGGTTAACGATTCCTTGCGCCAATCGCCCATGAAGAATCTCCGCTGCGCCGACATCACGGCTGACCAGCACAGGAAGGCCGGACGCCAACCCTTCAATGACCACGTTGCCGAAGGCTTCTTGCAACGCGGGAAGAACAACGACGTCCGCTGCCGCGTAATAGTTTTCAACGTCATGACGCCGGCCGGCGAATAAAATTCGCCCCGGCGCAATCCTATTGGCCCACGAGTGATAGCGCCCGATCCGAGCATCATCGCCGACCACCAAAAGAAAAACATGCTGCAGCCTAGGCGACTTCCATATCGAGATCATGCGATCCAATCCCTTACGCCGAAAGCCGCTACCCACGAACAACACCAGCGGTGAATTCAACGGAATTTTCCAACGTTCTCTTACCGACTGGCGCACCTCCGCGCCTCTTGCCGGATGGAAACGATTCTGGTCAACCCCGTTGTAGATGACGACGATCTTTTCCGCCGGCACTGAATAGTGAGCGACGATGTCGCGCTTTACTTCTTCAGACACCGCGATGATCTTCTGCGATCCTGATTCTTGATATTGACGGCGCTCGAGCGCCAGCAAGCTTCGGTGGTAAATACTGATCCTCTGCCAAAATCGCCGTGGCACGCCGCCTTTTTGGCCCAAGCGTTTGAGAAATCCAAGGTGCGTGCCGCCGCCGCTGCGCAGAACGTCTTGGCGCAGCAGACGGCCAAAGCTGACAACTACTTCACAGGCGGATTTCTCGATGGCCCGAGGGGCGAACCATGCGAAACTCCACAAACGTAGCGTTCGTCCCAACGGTATGACCGAGACATGATGAACGACAATTCCCCGGGGAGGTTCAACGCCATATTCGCTGCAAAACAGATGGACTTCGTGGCCGAGATCGCGTAATCCCTCAGCCGTCTGAAACAAATCCCTTTCAGTGCCCCCTTTGAGATCGAGACGCTTATGGACAAGAGCGATTTTCATCGGGCGATGTCTTTCCGGCTTTCACGGTGATATCGGTGGAATAGGATCCGTCAATTATGACGCTGGTCCGCTGACAGTGATGTGTGGGAAGAAAGGTGTGATTCGCCAATGAGCGAACAAATTCTTAGATTTAATTGGATTTAACTTGCGGCACACGGCATCCGCAAGCCCTGCAGTAGAAGAGTATTTAGCCGGTTTTCGTGGACACATTCTTCGTCACGGTCAACTCTGGCGACCAACGCATCAATTTTCTAAAATTCCCCGACGGGTCGGCACCGTCACATTCTTTTCGTCGCTGGCGGGTTTTCAATTCAAGCCATTGCGCGAGCTTCCGGTCGGCGAGGGAGAATTTACCGGTATCCAGATAGGCCTGCAAAAACCGGATGCGGTCCTGAAGCGAGATACCAGGAAGCGGCAATCGATTCAGTTGAACGAGATTGCGCTTCCAGAGCGACTGCGGCAACCAGGTCGGAAAACGTCGCGTCCGGTCATTATCCATGAAGTAAAACTCTATGTCTTCGCGTGCCGCCTGCGATACCAGGATATTCGACGCCACTAAGTCTCCGTGAACAAACCCCGTACTGTGAAACCGCCGAACTAAATTGCCAAGTGACCTAATGCCTTGCCATTTTTGCCTCAACGTCTTTTGGTCCGCGCAACAGGCGCCGTGCCGGCTCAAAAAATCGGGAAGCGTTCGGCCGTCAATTCCTTCGGTCAGCACAAATCCACGTTGGACTAAGCGGTAACGTCTCTGCTCGCCAACCGCGATGGTCAAAGGGGCGTTGAATCCGCTTTCACCTAAGGCGATTCCCTGACGCCAGAAGCGAAACGCCTTGGAGTGACGGAGCAGATCTTGCAATGCCAAAATTCCTTGAGCAGGATGGAATATTTTTAGATAAAGAATCCTCGTCTCTCCGCCCACTGGTAATCGTGCCTCCACGGTCTGTGGATGGCGGGTTTGATTGCTCGAGCGCACCAACTCCAGCACCTGCTCTTGTAGGTCGCCGCTCCATTGGTCGGGCAACGCCAGCAATCGCCACCGGCCGGCGGAAATCTTTCGGTAGTCAAGCAGGCCCGCCATAAGAAGCCTCATCAGCTGGGACGCTTCGGAGCGCTACTGCAAGCTTTTCGGCAATCTGCTCGTTTGTGATCGATCGCATGCAAATTCGGCCGATGGAACAATGCCTGCGCAGGCATGGAACACACGCCGCCTGTCCCCGAATAATGAGTTCGGTGAATCCGTATGGACCGGTCCGCCGTGGATCTGTGGGGCCCCAAAGAGATATGACCGGTGTTCCAACGGCGGCCGCAATATGCATCAATCCTGTATCAGGACCAATCGCGACGGTCGCCCTGTCGATGACGCCGATGGCCTCGCGAAGCGATGTGCATCCCACCAAATTGACTACCTCCGGGTGCGCTCCTGCCATAACCTCTCGCGCGATCGCCTGATCTTCTTTTCCGCCGAGCAAAACCACGTCGAGCCGGTGTTCCGCGCGCAGCAATTGCGCACATGCGGCAATCTGATCCGCGAACCACCGCTTACTTTCCCAACGAGTGCCGACAAAGAGCACGGCGAACCGCCGGCCCACCTGTGCCAAATGCTCAGCAACGGAAGCTTTCTCCTCAGCGGTTAAAGCAAATTTCCACCCGATCGGCGACGGATCGATGCCGAGATAATCGGCGAATTTCAAATAATGGTCCAACTTAGAAATACTCTCTCCGTATCGCGCGATATGCAGATTATTAAACAGCCAATTGAATTCCTTGCTATCGCTGCGGTGAAAGCCAATTCGCTGAGGCGCGCCGGTCCACCAGCTAATGACGCCGCTCTTTAGGTGCCGCTGCAGATCGAGCACGAGATCGAATCTTCGGGAGCGGAGCTTGGCGAGAAAAGGCCAGAACGCACGCCATGGGCGCCGCCGGTCGAAGAGAATGATCTCATCGATTGCCGGACAGCCTTCAAGCAACGGGCGCGATGCAGGTTCAACCGACCAAGCGAGATACACCCCGGGAAAACCTTTGCGCAGAAGATCGGCTAAAGGCAACGCCCGGGTAACATCACCGATAGAGCCGTGCAGAACTATCAGAATCTTTTTTGGATCGAATCTAGGCGTGCGGGGCCCCATGATATAAACTGACAAAGTCATTCCAAGCCGCGGCCGAAAAATATTTCTGCTCGGGATCGAGCTTACGCACGGAACGCAACAAGCGGTCGAGATTATTTTTTATCAGCTCTGGAGGCAATTGACCCAAATAAAGCTTGGCCTTGTCGAAGTCGATAATGTAGCCCGTCACGGCGCCATTTTCTAAGCGCAAAAGAATATTCTTGAGATTGAGATCGCCGTGATAAACGCCTTCCCGATGCATTGCGCGAACGCTATCAGCTACTGCCTGGAGCGCCGTCCGTAGACCGACGCGCCCGATCGTGCCGCTTTGCAAAGCAGACCAAAGGTCTTCGGCGTTGCTCAACTGTCGGGTGATGAGCCAGCCGCGGTAAAACGGCCCGCTCGCTCGGCTCACACAAGCCGCATACACCTCCACCGTGCGCAGTCCTCGGCGGCGCAATTCTTCGGTGATCGCAAGCTCGCGGAAGGGACGCGGCGGCCAGGTAAAAAACCACGGTCCTGTGAAGGCGCGGAGAAATCCGCCGTGGCGGTAGTTCCGAACTAGCGCGGTCTCGCCATCCGGCAGTTTTACCGCTTTGAGCGCGCCACGACCGTAATAATGGCAGCCTTCCTTATGATCGCGATCATCATCACTGCAAATCGAAAAATCGATGGCAGCCTCGCGATCCTGCCGAACGATGAGGCGATTGCCGCGCTCATCAGTAATCTTTGCGAACCCCTCAGGCACCGCGCCCCAGATCATCCTCTCGGTCAACATCCCAGTTATCTATCACTGGCTCAATCATCAATGTCCATCGCCCGGTTAACTTTAGGGATAATTCAGACCGTGACGAATTCCGGTTGGAAGGATTCCGCCGGCGAGCGCAAAATATGACGATCGACGTCCAGCAGCTTCTCGACTGCCTCGAGCACTTTTTCCGCGCCAACTTGCCGGATGCAATCCTCAGTCCCCAAAGGACAGCGACGGCCGCCATGGGAGGCGCACGGCCGGCACGCGAGTTTTTTTTCCACGACAATCGCGTCGTTGCTATAGGGATAAAAGCCGAGAGCCGGGGTTGTGGCGCAAAACACCGCCACGACGGGTACCTTTCGCGCCACGGCAATGTGCATCGGCCCGCTATCGTTAGTGACAAAAACTGCGCAACGGCTTATCGCCGCGGCCAGCTCGCGTAAACCGATATGGCCCACTAAATTAATTGCCCGCCCGCAACGATTCTGCACCTCATCGACCACAGTCTTGTCCTCCGAGCCACCGAAGAGCAGAACTTGGCAGTCAAACTTTTGCCGCAGCATTTGTATGAGCTCGGCGAAACTGGCCGATGACCAGCGCTTCGTCGGCCACACCGAACCGGGATTGATTCCGATGATCAATTTGTCGGCGGTCATACCGAGAGCGCGCAGCTTGTGATCGACGGCGTCTTGAATCGTCCCAGGCACGGGAAATTCGATGGCGCGCTGGCACTCTTCAACGCTGACCCCGAGCGCCTGTAAAATCGAAAGGTTCCTTTCGACGTCGTGGCGTGCCGGGTCACGCCGCGCCAGGGCTTGGTACAAAAACCAGCCGCGACTCTCGCGAAAACCGATCCGAGTCGGAATCCCTGCCAAAAACAACAGCAACGCGCTGCGTAGGGATTTGTGGGGCGTGATAGCGAGGGTAAATTTTTTGGCTTTGAGAACAGCGGCATTACGACACACTCCAACGATGCCGCGATCTGCGTTTCTTTTATCATCGACGATGATTTCATCGATGGCCGGGTGGTCTTGCAAAAGTTCCCGGCTGAGAGGCAAACAGAGCACGCTCAATTTTTTTATCGGAAACCGGCGTTTGAGCTCATCGATGAGGGGCAACGTCAAAACCGTATCACCCAGGAAACTTGTTTGCAGTACGAGGACATTTTCCCAGCTGAACGCGGACATGGGATCTATAAACGTATGGCCTCGTCGATCAGCATGATGGGAATATCGTCTTTAATCGGATACATCAGCCGGCAAGCCTCGCACACCAGGCCATCGTTATTCTGGTTGAGATGAATGTCCCCTTTGCATTTCGGGCACGCCAGAATATCCAAGAGATCCTTGCTGATGGCCATTCTAGATTCCTCCTCGGCATTGGGGTCAATCGTGCGCCAGATCATGCTCCGACGTTGTTCGAGGTCGTTCCTATTCGAAGAACGCGCGGCGCCAACCGATTAGCGCGCAAACGGCGTAAATGCATCCCAGCCGCGCCGATAGGCGCGCTGCGACTGCGCCGGATCGCGATTGACAAAGTAGCGGTGATACATCGGGTGCCGTAAGCTTCTGACCTCATGCTCCAAAACGAATTTCGCGCGCCCGCCGTTGGGATCGACAATTTCCTTGAAGCGGAACTGATGATTGCGCACCTCTTCAGAAATCAATCCGCGGCTCTTCAGGTAGGCATAGGGCGCGGAAAAATTTGCGACGTAGACCGCAATATGGTGCCCATCGTAGGGCGCGATAGGTTTTTCAGTCTCGCGGAATAGCAAACACTGATCACGCCCAATTTTGACTCTCCCCACCGTACCCCCCGGGTCGGTCTCCGCTGCCACAGGGGCCCCGAAGGCGACTTGATAGAACCGCAAGATCCCTTCCACAGCGCCGGGTGCGACAGAAAATTCCACGTAAGGCATGCCCAGAATCATATCGCCGAAGTCCGGCTGGCTTGCGTAACATCGATAATGATTGCCCCACGGAGAAGTTACCGCGACATGGTCGGAATTGCGCGCAAAAGAATACTTGCTCTCCTTCAAACCGGGCGCGACCGATTCTAAGCGCGCCATCAGCGCGTCGAGGTCCGGTACTACCAGCCCGACATGGCCGTCGATCACCTGTGGCTCTCGGGTCGGAAGATGAAATTGCTGTTCGCCGACATTGACCCACATATTATTCAGGCCCACGTTCAAATAGGGATCGCGCGTGAATCCCAAACCCATAACATAGAAAAGCGTCGCCACCGACTGATCGGGAATCTGCACGTTGACATGCTCGAGTGAAATGATATTGCCGACGTCTTCTTCAATATACTCGCTCATCGATCACCTCCAAATCTCCGCAATCCTGCGGGACCGTAGCGTTACGTCCTAGCTATCAGCTGCATCTTCTTGAACGTTCATTCAATCCTGCAGCGCGCGAATCCAGTTCCACTCTTCGGTCAATCCCTGTTCCAAGCCGACCTTCGGCGCATAACCGAGCTTGCTTTTCGCCCGGTCGAGACGGGCTTTGGTGTGGCGTACATCGCCTTTCTGACGGTCGGACCGCTTGAGCTTCGTCTTGCGCCCGGAGATTTTCTCCACCAAGGCAATGGCATTCAAGACGCTCACTTCTGAGCCGCCGCCCAGGTTGAAGACTTCACCTTGTCCGGGGTAGAAAGCTGCGGCTAAAGTGCCATCCACAATGTCCGAGCAAAATGTGAAATCACGGGTCTGCTCACCGTCGTCGTATAGCGGCACCCTATCGCCGCGCAGCAACGCGCGCATGAAAATATGAAAAAACATGTCGGGCCGTTGGCGTGGTCCGTAGACCGTGAAAAAACGTAATGAAACCGTCGGCACTCCGAAAGCCTTCCAATAGAGGTGACACAGATGCTCGGCGGCCAGCTTGGTCGCCCCATACGGCGATATCGGACTTGCGCCGCCTTCCTCGCGCATCGGTAGGTCATTGGTATCGCCGTAAACCGACGAAGTCGACGCATAGACAAACTTGGCGAGACTCAAATCTTTTGCCGCTTCGAGCAACAGCTGAGTCGACCTAATGTTGTTATCCGTGTAACGGGCGAATTCTTTGCCCCAACTGGAGCGCACTCCCGGCTGACCGGCGAGATGAAACACATAGGTAACGTCGCGCAGCAAACTCTTCGAATCGCATTGTAACAAGTCGCCACCGACGAAAGTAAAGTTGCGATGAAGGACGAGTCCGGACAGGTTTTTTTCTTTGAAAGGACGCGGATAGTTATCGAGAAAATTGTCGATTCCAACCACGTCGTGCCCGGCGGCCAAGAGCTTTTCCGCGAGATGTGAACCGATAAAGCCGGCAACCCCTGTAACGAATGACTTCACGGGTTTTTGTCGCTTCCCGCCATTTGGCTTGGTTGGACGATGCTCCATCGAGTCCTTTGCCGAAGGTCCGCGACTACGGTAAACTCGACATATTTAATGCTCAAAAAGCCGCTCGATCGTGGCAGACAAAATACCAATTGCGCTGCCGCGCTATCAATTGGCGTCGCGGGCTTGTTCGATCTTTTCGACTATGGCACCGACCAGAGCCGAGCCATTTTCCACGGTCATAGCCACGCGCAGCGCCAATAGTTTGTCCTTCGCAAATGGGAAGCGCGCCAATTTGAGGATATCCTTCTCGGTGGTGATGATCAAATCCACCAGCCGCCCCATGCGATTGATCTGTTGCCAGTCACGGGCTGTATAGCAATGGTGATCGGGAAATTCCAGCGTCTCGACAATCTCACCTTCCCACTCATGGATCAGCCGATACAGCCCTCGGGGATCGGCGACACCGGTCACGGTTAAGATCTTGCTGCGATACAGCAGGGTCAGTGGAAACTCCTTGCAGCCGCGAGCGCCCACACCGATCAAGGCGACCGGGCGGAGCGCGGCCTCAAAAGAAGCGTTTGCCCGGCCGCGCGCCATGACCGAATTCCACGCTCCGTTCCCTGCCGTAGAGAGCAAGAAATCGGCGCGGCGGAAATTCCTCCGAGGCTCACGAAAGGGGCCCGCCGGAAGCACCCAACCCGACGCGTCAGCACCCAAAAGTAACACGTCGACGTTCCTTTTCACCCGCCGATGCTGAAAACCATCGTCCAGGATAAAAACATCGACGTTTACCTTTCGCAGCATCTCGCTCGCGGCGTCGAACCGGTCCTTACAGACGCCGACCGTTTGGCCGTATAGACGAGCCATCATCAACGGCTCGTCGCCGGCCTTGATGATGTCATTGTCTTCTACAGCTGTGACGCTCTCGCCGTTCGGTTGTAACACAAGCGGCGCCGCCTCTTTTCGGCGATACCCGCGGCTCAAGATTCCCACGCGCAAGCCGCGGCCCGCCAATTCTTTCGCTAGCCACAGACAAGTGGGGGTTTTGCCGGTTCCCCCGACCGTCAGATTGCCCACACTCACCACCGGGCGGCGCAAACCGCGCGATTTGATCCAGCCGCGAGTATAGAGCGCGTTGCGCATTTGCATGACCATGCTATAAAGAAACGAAGCCGGCAGCAGCGACACCCACAAGAGTTTTCCGCCTAGCCCCTGCCGCTCCCACACCTTACGTGCCGACACCAATGTCATAGACGGATATCACACGTGTTAAATGCTTGACCGCTGGCAACTAAAAATCTTCGCTCACAAATAACGCTCGGCTAATAATAAATTTTGCGCCAAGGCCTGACTATTGGCGCCGGCGATCTGAAACGCCATTTCACCCATGCGGCGACGTTTTTCTGAATCGGCTAAGAGATGGACCAACGCCTGCGCCAAATCGTCGGCGCCGCCAACCTCGATGGCAGCGCCTTTCTGTTTCATTTGCTCGGCAATATTCTCGAAGTTGCTCATGTTGGGGCCGAATAGGATTGGTTTATGATAGCGCGCCGGTTCGAGGACATTGTGCCCGCCGGCATCCACCAGACTACCACCGACGAAAGCAACGTCAGCGACGGCAAAAAACTCCGTAAGCTCGCCGACGGTGTCGAGCAGCAAAACATCCTTTTCAAAAAACTGTCCGCCGTTCACTTGGCTCTTCCGCTGAAAATCGAACGGACTGTCGATCAACAGCTTTTCGACCTCGGCAAAGCGCTCCGGGTGACGCGGTGCCAAGATCATCGAGAGCTGCGGAAACCACGACCGAGCTAACGTGAATGCTTTGAGCAAGATTTCCTCTTCGCCTCGATGAGAACTGCCGGCCACCAGCAAGCGCTTGCCTTGGCATCCGGCCGAGGCGGGGCTTTCCCGTCGTTCCAAGGTTTTCTGGAATGCAAACTTCAAACTGCCGACCACGGATACTTTTGTTTTATTGGCGCCAAGCATGCGAATGCGCGCCGCGTCGGCTGCCGATTGCATTCCAAGAACCGTGAAACAGTCGAGCACAACGCGAAAGAAAGGGCGGCAAAAGGAATACCGCGAAAAAGCTTTCGCGGATAGCCGGCCGCTTAGAAGTAGCGTGGGCACGCCGCGGCGGAATGCCTCGCGCAGGAGATTGGGCCAAATTTCCGTCTCGATAATCATCAACACCGCCGGCTGAAAGCTGCTCAGTGTGCGCCGCACGACCCAGACCAAGTCCAAGGGCAGGAAAATCACTGCGTCCACACCGCCGATTTGTTGCGCGACGCGATGCCCGGTTGAGGTAAAAGTTGAAATGAGAATCTTTCGTTGCGGCGCGTGCGCTTTAAGCTCGCGCACGAGCGGCTCGGCCGATCGCACTTCGCCCACTGACGCGGCGTGTATCCAAACCGGACGGGCGCCAGCCAGCGAAGATAAAATATCTTTCGGATAAAAGCCCAAACGTTGGGTGTAACCGTCTCGGTACCGAGATCCGAGCAGAAGAATAAGCGGCGTGCAAGGCAGAGCGAAGGCGAAAGTGACGGTCAGAAAAACATTGTAAAGAAAGTACCACATCAGCGCGCCACCGCCTAATGCAACACTTCCGCCGGCTCAGATTCGACTTGTTCGAGCATCTGAAGCGCATACAGCCGGCTGTACTCGCCGTTTTTTGCGATCAGTTCTTCATGGCTTCCCTCTTCGGCGATCGCGCCATCGACCATCACCACAATGCGGTCCGCCCGCCGGATGGTCGACAGGCGGTGAGCGATCACGATGGTGGTTCGAGTCGTCATGAGATTTTCCAGCGCCTCCTGCACCGATCGCTCCGACTCTGCGTCCAGGGACGACGTGGCTTCGTCAAGGATCAGGATCGGCGCATTCTTAAGCAGCGCGCGGGCGATCGCCAGACGTTGGCGCTGTCCGCCCGATAGCTGCATGCCCAGCTCGCCGATGACCGAATTGTAGCCTTTTGGCAGGGCCGCGATGAAATCGTGCGCCCTGGCCGCCTTGGCTGCAGCGATAATATCGTCCATGCTGCGATCCGAATTGCCATAGCTGATGTTGTTCTTGACAGAATCATTGAAAAGAAACGTATGCTGGCTGACGATGCCGATTTGTGCGCGCACAGAGGACACCGTCAGATTGCGCACGTCCATGCCGTCAATGGTGATGCGCCCCGACTTCACGTCGTAAAATCTCGGGATAAGATCGACAAGCGTGCTCTTACCCACGCCGCTCATACCGACCAGAGCGATCATTTGGCCCACCTCGATGGTAAGATTGATGTGTTTCAGCACCGGGGTATCGGCGTAGGCAAAACTGACGTCATGAAGCTCTATTCTCTTGGAAAACGGCTTGGCATGCTTGGCATCGGGCTTATCCTGAATCTCCGGCATCTCGTCCAAAATTTCGAAAACCCGCTCCGCTCCCGCCAGCCCTTGATGCACCGACGTGTAGGTTCGCGTAAGCCCCTTGAAAGGCTGGTACATCAGAAACATGGCGGTCATGAAAGCCATGAACTCCCCCTGGGTACGGCCGCCACCGATCACGCTCCAGCCGCCGTACCACACCACGCCGCCAATGGCGAAGGATGCCAACAGCTCCATCGACGGCGCAACAATCGCTTTGGTTCGACTGGCGCGCAGGGATTGGCGGAAGAGTCGCCCGTTCTCCTGCCTAAACCGCTGGTCTTCGTAACTTTCCATCCCAAACGCTTTGACAATACGATTGCCCTGAATGCTCTCCTGCAGCAAAGCGGTGAGCGTTCCGGTGCTGATCTGGCCGCGCCGGGTAAACCGTTTGATCCTTCGACTCATGCGTATTACCGGCAACACGGACGCCGGAAACACAATAAAAGCGATGGAAGCCAAGACCCAGTCTTTCAAAAACGCTACGATGACCAAGGCCACCAACGAGACCGCGTCTTTCATGAACGACGCCAATGCATCGGTGATGGCGAATCGCAGCAAGCCGACGTCGCTGTTTACCCGCGCGATCAGCGTACCGGTAGAGTGGCGATGAAAAAACGAAAGCGAAAGCGACTGGAAATGACGATTGAGCGCATTGCGAACGTCGTTGATGATGCGCAAGCCGACGTAGTCGTTCAAGTAGCTTTGGCCAAAGTTCACAAAGCCGCGAAAGGCGAAAATCCCGATGATTACAAACGGCAAATACTTCAGCGCAGTTTCGTCCTTGCGGGTAAAAATATCGTCGATGACGCGCTGCACCAAAAAGGGCAGAGCACCGTCGGTCGCGCCAAAGCCAACCATGCAAACCATAGCGAAAACGAAATGCGGCCAGAAATAAGGTTTAAGAAACGAGAGGAGTCGGAGGTAGTCTTTCATTTGGCCTTTCTAAGCCATCATCGCGAGCGCGAGGTCGGCCACGCGCTGCGCTGCCCCGGGCGAACCCAAGCGCTCACGTAGCTTCGACATCTTGTCGATGATGCGGGAACGAACCTCTCGATTATCGAGTAGGACCCGACTTTCCTCGATGAGCCGCACGGGATTCGCGTCATTTTGAATCAGCTCAGACACGAGTCTCTCCCCTGCTATCAAATTTACCATACCGATATGATCCACGCTCACCAGTAGACGAGCCAGGTGATAGGTAAGCCACGACAATCGATAAATGATGATCATAGGTCTACCGAGTAATGCGATTTCCAGTGTCGCCGTGCCTGAGGCGGTCCATACCAGATCGGCGGCGTGGATCGCGTCGTAACGGTCCTCTTCGACAACGGGTATTTGGAGCGCCGGGTGTCGCAGCGCCGATTCGATCTCCGCTCCGTTAATAGTGCTCGCACGCACGCAAAAAAACTGGATGTCCCGTTCCTGGCTCAACCGGACTGCGGCATCGCGCATTACCGGCAGATGGCGGCTCACCTCGGCGTGCCGGCTTCCGGGTAAGAGTGCAATCGCTGGTTTGCGCGGATCGAGCCCGCACTTGACCAAAATCGCATCCCGACTTTGCTTGACTTGAACCATTTCCAAGAGCGGATGCCCGACGAAGGAAACTTTAACCCCATGTCGCTCGTAAAAGGGCACCTCGAACGGAAAGATAACCGCCATGTGATCGACCCATCGAGCAATTTGGTGAACTCGGCCTCGGCGCCACGCCCAGATCTGCGGGCTGACATAGTATAAAACCGGAATCCGCAACGACTTGGCGAGCCGCGCCAAGCGTAGATTAAACTCGGGAAAATCGATCAAGACTAGAAGGTTAGGGCGACGTTCCTTCAAAGCACGCTTGAGAAGAGCGTAAGCACGCCACAGATTCTTGAGATTGCCGGCCAACTCAACGAGTCCCATGCCGGTTAGATGAGCCACGCTAAACAGCGCCTCGAAATTCGTCTGCTCCAGTCGCTCTCCGGCAACGCCAAAAACCTTTAACGCCGCATCGCGTCGATGCAGCGCCTCGACCAACTGTGCGCCATGCGCGTCGCCTGAAGCCTCGCCGACCACCAGCATGATTTCTTTTCCAACCGCTGTCACAATGTAAATTAGCGACCACAGCTCGCGTCACAGCTGTGAACTGATCATCGCGGCAATTTCGAGAGCCCTCAATCCGTCCGCTCCGCCCACCACCGGCAGCGTTCGCGCGCGCACGCAGTCAACAAAGGAATTGATTTCATCGGCCAGCGCATCACCGTCTTTAATTTCGATGCTTTCGGCGCGAATGTCGAGCCAACCGGCTCCCGGGGCAGGCTTGTGATAGATTTGCGCCCGGCGCTGGTCATAATCGATCGAGATATAAGCATCCGGCTGGAAGAATCTTATTTTTCGTTCGCGCTTGAGCGAAACGCGGCTCGAGGTCACGTTTGCAATACAGCCATTGGCGAAATTGATTCGTGCATTGGCGATGTCCGGCTTGTCGGTTAGAACAGGTACGCCCACTGCTTCGACCCGTTGCACCGGCGAGCGGACTAAGCTCGCGATAATGTCGATGTCATGGATCATGAGATCCAACACCACATCGACATCAGTGCCGCGCTCGACGAACGGTGCCAAGCGATGACACTCGACGAACTTGGGCTCTCTAATGGTCCCTTCCAGCCGGCGAATCGCCGGGTTGAACCGTTCCAGGTGACCGACCTGAAGAATCACGTTCCTCGCCTGTGCGGCCGCCACCAGTGCCCGTGCTTCGGTAATGTCTGCCGTGAGCGGCTTTTCAACCAATACATCGATGCCGGCTTCGATGAAATCACGCGCCACTCTATAATGAAAACGGGTCGGCACCGCGATGCTGACGCACTGCACTCGACCAAACAACCGGCGGTAATCCGTCAGCGCCGCGGCGCCGACGGAGCCGCCAACCTCATTGGCGCGCTGCTCATCGATATCGACCACGGCAACAAGTTCGACCTTTTCCGCCGCCGCATACTTTTCCGCATGGAATTTACCGAGGTAGCCGACGCCAACAACCGCCGCCGTGATATTGCTTTCTGCCATAAGCAAGCCAAATTCAGTCGCTGACGCCGACCACGGAAATTCCGTAAGCATCGGCTTGGCGCAACAAGCTCTCTTTTTCTAGCAAAATCGTCTTCCCGGCTTCCACGGCCAAGACCGTTCCACCGGCTTTGTGTAGATTCTCGACGGTGTCGATACCGACGGCCGGTACGTCGAAGCGAAGGTCCTGTTGCGGCTTACTCACTTTGACCACGACACAACCCGACCGGGCCAGCGTTCCCCCCCGTTGAATTGCTGCATCTGTTCCTTCCACGGCCTCAATCGCTACCACCACGCGATTCTTCACCACCACGGTTTGGCCGATTCCTAAGCGGCCAATTTCTTTGGCGGCGCGAAAGCCCAATTTAACATCCACCCATTCCTTCTGAAGAGGTGCCCGTTTGGTCAAGACGCCCTCGGCGGCAATGATGTGGGACAAACAAAGAGTCGATTCCAAAATCCGGATCCCGTCCGCTGCGAGCTCATCGGCGATGCCGCGCAACAGCGCATCGTCCTCTCGACTCTTGATCTTTGCCAAGAAGCGCGCGCCGCGCAGATCGGGCCGGAAATTGCCAAAGAGCTTGACCTTGCGAATCCCGCCCGCCATGACCGCCTCGGTCACTCCAGCGCGGCGAAACACAGCGATAATCTTGCCCAGTTGTCCGATGTAAACCCACGTGATCTCATCGACGATTTTCTCGATCGCCTCGTTACTTTCACCTCGGTGGGCTACGGCGATCACAGAATAGCCTCGGCGCTTTGCCTCTTCGGCAAAGATCAAAGGAAATTTTCCATTGCCGGCGATTAATCCGAGCTTTTTCACGACGGGAACAGACAACGGTGGCCCAACGCGCCGATGATCGGCATGGCGTAGAATTTAGCGGCAAACCCCGCGTTGCGAGTTGGCGATAAAGGAAACGAATCTTTCGACTTCGGGAATAGGAGCCATTTCCTGGCGGATCTTTTTCAAGGCGTCATCGGTTTTAAGCCTGGATTGAAAGGCGATCCGGTATGCTTTGTGGATCGCCTCGATAACCGATTTTTGGAAACCCCGCCGTTTCAGTCCTTCAACATTTAACCCGCGCAGCCTAGCGCGGTCGCCCGTGGCATTACAGTAGGGCGGGACGTCCTTCGAGACCATCGAACCGGCGCCCAGGATCGCGCCGGTGCCGATTTTAACAAACTGATGAATGCCCACCAGGCCGCCGACGATCACGAAGTCCTCGATCACCACGTGGCCGCCAAGCGTCGCGCCGTTGGCAATCACATTGTGGTTGCCGATAATGCAATCATGGGCGATGTGGCAATACATCATCAAGAGATTTCGGTCGCCCACACGCGTCACCATGCCGCCGCCAGCGGTGCCCGGGTTGAGCGATACGTACTCCCGGATCGTATTACGGTTGCCGATCAAAAGCTCGCTCGGCTCCCCCTTATATTTGAGATCTTGCGGGATGGATCCGATTGTGGCGAACGGAAATACCTCATTGCCCTCGCCCAAGGTCGTTCGCCCTTGAATGACCGCATGAGAGTGAATTTTGCTCTCTTTGCCGATTTTTACCCCCGCGCCAAGAAGGCAATACGGGCCCACTTCCACGCTGCTGTCCAATTCGGCGCGCGAATCGACAATCGCGGTCGGATGCACATTGATCATGTCGAGAGGCGCTCCTCACGCCATTTATACTTCCATGGCGGAGATTTCCGCCTGAGCGACCAATTTTCCATCGACCGTCGCCACGCCTTGCATCTTCCAAAAAGTGCCGCGCCGCTTCACGATGGTAAGCTCCATGCGCAATTGATCACCAGGCTCAACGGGGCGTTTAAATTTTACGTTGTCGAGCCCTGTCAGCATGAAAACTTTGTGGTCGTTCCTGCCGCCGCGGGCGTTGTGGGCAAAAATCGCTCCAACTTGGGCCATCGCCTCACAGATGAGCACACCCGGCATCACCGGCCGGCTGGGGAAATGGCCTTGAAAAAAATTCTCGTTAAACGTTACGTTTTTGATTCCGACGATTTTATCTTCGCCGTGAATTTCGACAATCCGATCGACCAAGAGAAAGGGATAACGATGAGGAATGTAATTGAGGATTTCTTTAACGTCCAGCATCGCTATCGAGCTCCTTTTCACCCCCCTTGATGATCTGCGCGACGCGTTTCTCCAAGCTCCGCACAGTGCTCCAGAGCTTCGGTAGTTGAGGCAAAAGCGTCATGACCTTCAGCCACTCATGGTGCGGCGCAGCCGCGATCCCTCCGGAGAGAACTGCACCCGCAGGAACCGACTTGGGAATTCCGGATTGCGGGCCGATCATTGCTCCGTCACCGATTTGAACGTGATTGATCACTCCCACCTGTCCCGCAAGCGTAACGTTTTTACCGATTCGAGTGCTGCCGGCGATCCCCGCCTGCGCCGCGATTACCGAATGCTCGCCGATAATGACGTTGTGCGCGATTTGAACTAGATTATCGATCTTTACGCCGCGCGAGATCACGGTTCTTCCGAGGGTTGCCCGGTCGACGGTGGTGTTCGCGCCGATTTCGACATCGTCCTCGACCACCACGATCCCTGTTTGGGGAATCTTGACGCGTTGATCACCGCTGCCGGCGTAGCCAAAACCATCGCTACCGATGACCACGCCCGCGTGAAGAATGACCCGGTCCCCCAGACGGCACCCCTCGCGCACGACGACGTTGGGATGAAGCACGCATTGCGCACCGACTTGTACTTCTTCCCCGAGAAATACCCCCGGGAAAACAACCGTACCCGTGCCGATCCGTACGCGCGGGCCGACAAAGGCATTGGGGAAGATGGTTATGCTTTCGCTCAGGATTGCGCTCCTGTCGATATGGGACTTTGGGCTAACCGTGCGGTTAAATTGCGGCGCGGGGTAGAAAAGTTGCAGGACCTTCGCGAAGGCGACGTAAGGGTTAGCGGTCTCGATATAGTTTAACCTTGATCCAGTTTCAACGTCGCTGGCCACGCCGGGCCCGACAATCACGGCGCTGGCCCGACATTGTGATAAGAATTGTTGATACCGCGGATGGGTAAGAAAAGTGATTTCCCCTGGGTTGGCTTCGTCTATGGCTGCAATTTTATGAATAACGACGCTGCCGTCTCCGATAACCTTTCCGTCGACATGATGGGCGAGTTCACTGAGCGTTTTGCTTGTCACCACTTATTTCTTCACCCGACTATTGTAAACTTCTATCACCCGACTCGTGATATCGGTTGCTTGATCGCTGTACAAAATCTGCGAGCGCTCAAGAATGAGCGTAAACTTCTCCGCCTTTCCTATTTCAGTGACGACCTGTTCGAGCTCCTTGAGAATTTCCGCCATCATCTCGTTATTTTTCCGCTGCAAGTCCTGCTGGTAATCGCCCATGGTGCGCTGTAGGCTGACCGATCGCTTTTGAAAATCCGCTTCGAGATTGCGCCGCTCCTCCTCTTTTAAAAGCGGGCCTTTTTTATCTAAGTCGCTCTTCAATCGCTCAAGATCCTGCCGTTCCTTTTGAACATCGGCCTCGGCTTTCTTTACCTGCGCCTGAAAGCGATCTTTGGCCTTTTTTCCGGCTTGCGACTCAGCAATGATTCGTTGAATATCGATAAATCCGATTTTAATCCGTTCCTGTGCCAATGCCACGGAACAAGAAACAACCAGGATCCCGACGACCAGCCAGTACTTCACGCAAACCTCCGGTAATTGTCTTTAGAAAACTTAGGAATGGCAGTTCCTTTACGGTTGACTGCCGATAGAGAAGCCGAGCACCGAGGTTTCATCGTGGGGCTGTTTGTTGAGCGGGAAACCAAGCTCGACGCGCAAGGGACCGAAAGGTGACATCCAGCGAACACCAGCGCCAACCGACCGCCTTAACTCATTGAAGCTAAACGAGTCGCTGAACGAACTGCCCATGTCGAAAAATGCTACCCCGCGCAAGCCGTACTGCTCCATGATTGGAAACAGCAATTCGGTGTTTAGAACCATCGCCTTGTCGCCGCCGACGACATCGGTCGAATGACACACCGGGTCTGTTCCGCCCTCTGGAACTTTGCAATTCGATGGCTGGCGTGGGCCTATGCTTCGCTCAGCAAACCCACGAATGGAATTGATTCCCCCGAGAAAGTAACGCTCGAAAAGTGGCAGATCCTTGTTGCCGCTATTTCGTTCCGCCAAACCGATTCCATAACCGAGCTGTCCGCCCAAGGCAAAGACCCAATTTCCACCCCATTTCGGGTCCTTGAGTAGCGGATAATGCCAGCGCCCGCTTAAATCTGTTTTGATAAACCGCGAGTCACCGCCAAGACCGGCCATCTTCACTGAGAACCCGGATTTGGTTCCCTCTGTCGGTGCGAAAAAGTGGTCCCGGCTGTCGTAGGTGATGCCCGGAGTGACGGCGCTGGTCAAAGAGGTGCCCTTTTCCGCTTTGATCGACTCGGGCGCACTCGACGAAATTCCCTTGATCGATTCCCGCGTGAGATCATAGGAAACGCCGCTACGCATATAATCCCAGACGCTAGGAGCGGGATTACTCGCCAATTCATCTGACCCGATGTTTGCGGTGGCTTTGCCGCCGCCAAAAAATGGAAATCTATAATCTTTTAATGGATAACTGCTATTCACCCCGAAACCGATTTTGCGCTCGTCGAAATCGGTGAATTCCCGTTTTGTATTGAAGGCATCGACGCCCAAGGACATCTTTGAATCGTTAAAATACGGATCGCTGGCGCTGAGGATAAAGTCTTGCCGGCTCGATCCAATACTGAAATTACCGCTGATTCCCTGTCCTCTGCCCATGAGATTTTTCTCGGAGACGTTGGCATTGAACACGAAGCCGTCGCCGCTGCTGTATCCGCCGCCGACCTGAAACGTTCCAGTGGGTCCCTCTTTGACGTCCACCAACACGTCGAGGGTATCGGGTTGATTGGTTTTCTTTGTGGTGATCTGAACATCCTCGAAATAGCCGCTCCTTTGGAGAGCATTGCGGCTCTGGGTGATTTTTGTCCCGGAATAAAGCTCCTGTTCGTTAGTCAGCAACTCGCGACGCACGACTTTATCGCGAGTCTTGGTGTTTCCCGCCACCAATACCCGATTGAAATACACCGGCGGACCCTTGGTAATCACCAGCGCGACATCGACCTTCTTTTCGCCCTCATTGACTTTGGTTATCGGATCGACTTGAACAAACGCGAACCCCTTGTTCGAGTACATGTCCTGCAGCGCGGTGACATCCTCGCGTAGGCGGCTGCCGCGAAAGATCTGACCCGTCGTCAGCTTGACCGATTGCAGCATCTGGCGGCCATCCTGAATCAGCTCGCCGCCGATCTCGACCTTTCCGACCCGATATTGCGGCCCTTCGTAGATACGGAAAACCACTTCCAGTCCGTCGCGCGCGCGCAAAATAACCGGATCCTGGATCTTGTGTTCGACGTAACCGTGATCGTTGTAATGATTCGACAGAATCGCGACATCGTTGGTCAGCATGTCGCGATCCAATACGCCGCGATTAGTGATAAAGGAAAAGATCCATTCTTCTTTGGTGGCGACCAGATCTTTAAGCTCGCCCTGGGAAAAATTTTTGTTTCCTTCAAACAATACTTTTTTGATCAAGAGGCGGTTGCCCTCGCTGATATCGAGGGTAATCACGGCCTGGTTGCTGGCTTCGACGGATACGGCGTAATCGATCACCGCATTCACGTAACCCTGCTCACCGTAAAGCTTCCTTACTTTGTCAACCCCATCGGCGACTTTGGTCCGGTCCAGGATCGTCCTGGCACCGATGCCAAATGCCGATTCGATTTTCTCCTTCGAGACCTGGGAAGCGCCCTGGATTTTCACCTCGCGAATGTAAGGCTTTTCTTTCACCGCGTAAGTCAAAACACCTTCGGGAGAAAGCTCGGCTTGAACGTCATCGAAAAACCCCATGCGGAATATCGCTTTAACGTCTTGCTCGACAACGGCCGGGTCGAACAGCTCTCCCGTCCGGCTTTTCAGATGAAGGCGAATTCCATCGTCTTCAACCCGCAAATTGCCGGCGATTTTTATGTCTTTCAGAATAACTTTCTCTTGGCTCTGAAGCGGCGCGGTAAACCCGAAGCTCAATAAAAACAGGCAAAGCACGGAGGACAAAATGATCAAAGCTTTTTTCGTTTTGGAAGGTTCCATCGACACCTGTGAAAAACCCGTCGCGGGGCGCGTCAAATTTCCTGATTTTGTAGCAAATACCGCCACTTTTGTAAAGCAAAATCGGTGGCTATCAATTCGATCTCAGCGCGCCGGCAGTCAGCTCGACGCAGCGACCGATTTTTTCGGCAAATTGTCGATTGTGGGTAGCTACAATGAGCGCGATATGGTTTTCCTCGTTGAGACGAAACAATAGATTTTGCACCTCTTCGCCGATGCGTAAGTCCAAGGAGCCGGTGGGCTCGTCGGCTAGAACGAGCTTGGGCTTTAAGATCACCGCCCGGGCCACCGCCACCCGCTGCTGCTCGCCCCCCGATAGCTTGCCTGGCCGATGGCTCATTCTCTCTTTCAAACCGACCAGAGTCAGTAACTGCTCGGCCTCATGCTGAGCTTGAGCGCGGTCGATGCCTTGAATCAAAGCGGGAAACATGACGTTTTCCAGCGCAGAAAAATCCGGCAACAGGTAATGAAATTGAAAAACAAAGCCGATCTCTCGATTGCGAAACTGACACAAGGCGGTTTCGTCTCCTAATGGAAGCTCTTTACCGGCGTAATAAATTTTGCCGCTGGTCGGATGATCCAGGGCGCCGAGGACATGCAGCAATGTGCTCTTCCCGACGCCCGATTCGCCGACCACCACCAGCCGTTCGCCTTCGGCCAAGTCGAGGTTTAATCCGCGCAACACATGGATTTCGCTGCCGCCTTCGAAGAAGGATTTGTGCAAATCTTTTACCGATAAAAGCTCACTCATAGCGGATAATCTCGACCGGATCGAGCTTAGCGGCCTGGCGCGCCGGATAGATGCTCGCGATCAAGCAAACCGCGAGAGACGCAATAGTCACCATGATGAAATTCATTGGATAAATTCGCACCGGAACGGTCTTAATCAGAAACACGCCGTCCGGTAAATCGAACTGATACTGCGAAATGAGCAGGCATACCAATAGACCAAGAATGGCTCCCAACACTGTGCCGAGAATTCCAATGATACATCCTTTTAGTAAAAAGATCCGACGAATACTTTGCTGGGTTGCTCCCATCGAACGCAGGATGGCAATATCTTTCTTCTTTTCCATGACGACCATCACCAACGTCGAGACGATATTGAAGGCGCCGATCAAGATCATCAGCAGCAAGACCAAGAAATAAACGGTCTTTTCAAGCTTAAGCGCAGAGAAAAGGTTGGGCCATAGACGGGTCCAGTCCTCGGCGAAATAGGGAAAGCCGAGCCGCCGTTGAATCTGTTCCGCCACCTGCCTCGATTGATCGACGTTTCGAATTCGGAGCTCGATATTAGTCACCGCGTCGCCCAACTCGAAAAATCTTTGTGCTTCGGCGAGCCCCATGAAAACCAAGGTCGAATCGATCTCGCTCATGCCGGTTCTGAGTATCCCTGCGACGAAGAAACGACGCACTTTGGGAATCACGCCAATCGCCGTCGGGCTTCCCAGTGGAGAAACGACTTGAACGGCGCTGCCGGGAAAAACTCCCAGTTGATTGGCCAACCGTTCACCTAAAATAATTCCCGGCAACAGCACCGTTCGATCTTCCACTTGGATCGGATGCTGGGTCTTGAGCCCGTTCAAATTGCCTTCCTTGAGAAAGCTTTGAACGTTGACAACTCGGTTGACCCGATCGGGATCGATGCCGCGCACCACCACTCCGGAGACGCGCGACCCCGCCGTCAGCATCACTTGTCCATAAATCGTCGGTGTCGCCGCCACCACGCCGTCTTCCTTGCTCACCTGCTGTATCAAGTTTTCGTAATCGCGCAGCGGTTCGCCGGAGCGGATTAGCGCGATATGGGCGTTGATGCCGAGCAGGCGATCGCGCAAGGTTTCTTCGAAACCGGACATCACCGCCATAACCACGTTTAGCGTCATCACACCGATCATGACGCCGAGTACCGAAATCACGGTGATCAGGGAAATGAATGTTTCACGACGGCGCGCCTGCAAATATCTAACGCCGATAAACAGTTCGTATTTCATGGGGAGGGGTGGGCGTTATTTGGCTTGAGGGCGCAGCAGCGGAAAAAGAATCACATCGCGAATCGACGGCGAATTGGTAAGAAACATCACCAGCCGATCGATGCCGATGCCCTCCCCGGCGGCCGGCGGCATGCCGTATTCGAGCGCCCGAACGTAATCGTCGTCGACGGGGTTGGCGGTGTCATCGCCGGCGTTGCGCGCCTCCATTTGCTGTAAGAAGCGCTGGCGCTGATCAGCCGGATCGTTAAGCTCCGAGAAAGCGTTAGCCAGCTCACGACCCGCGATGTAAAGTTCGAAGCGGTCGACCATCGCCGGATTCTGATCGTTTTTTCGCGCTAGAGGCGACACCTCGATCGGATAGCCTGTTATGAATGTAGGTTGAATCAGCTGCGCCTCGGCGACTTGCTCGAAAATCTCCACCAGCGCATTTCCGTAGGGCACAGTCGAATCGCTATGAATTCCCTTGCGCTTGGCGAAATCGCGAAGTCCTTCGCGGCTACCTACGTCCTTCTCCAATGCGCCGCCGTGCAGCATGATCGCCTCTGCTATCGTGAGCCTGCGCCAAGGCGGCGCCAGATCGACCAAGTGATCGCCGTACGACACTTTCAATGAGCCGACCACTTCCTCCGCCAGAGAGACTAAGAGCTCTTCGGTGAGCTGCATCAAGTCACCGAAAGTCGCGTAAGCCTGGTAGAATTCGACCATGGTGAATTCTGGGTTATGCCGTACAGAAATTCCCTCGTTACGAAAGTTCCGATTGAGCTCGAAGACTCTGTCGAATCCGCCGACTAGCAAACGCTTTAAAAACAGCTCCGGCGCGACGCGCAAGTAAAGCTCCATGTCGAGAGTATTATGGTGCGTGATAAACGGGCGCGCCGCCGCGCCGCCTGGGATGGATTGCATCATCGGTGTTTCGACCTCGAGAAAATCCCGCTCTTCGAAAAACCGCCGCACCAAGCGGATGATGCGCGAACGCTTTTCAAAAACCTCGCGCACTTCCGGGTTAACCATCAGATCGAGATAACGTTGACGGTAGCGGGCTTCGACGTCGGCCAGTCCATGCCATTTCTCCGGCAATGGGCGCAGGCATTTAGTGAGCAGACGTAAGCCGTCGGCGTCGAGTGTCAGCTCTTTCGTCCGGGTTCGAAACAGATGACCCCAAACACCGACGATATCGCCGATGTCCAACGCGCGAAATAATGCGTAACCTTCCTCGCCAAGCTTGTTTTGTTGAACATAGACCTGCAGCCGCCCGCGGCGGTCCTGCAGATGAAAAAACGAAGCCTTTCCCATTCGTCGGATGGCCATGATCCTGCCGGCAATGCGGATGTCTCGCAGTGCAGCGCTGAGATCCTCATCACTCGACTCGCCGTAACGGTCAACAATTTCAGAGACGGAGTGGGTCGGCTTGAAGTCATTTGGGTAAACCGCCGCGCCTGAATCTTTGAGCTTCGCGAGCTTTTGCTTACGGACTTCTACCTGCTCGGTACTGTCTTCGTTTCGCGCTATATCGTTATCGGCCATTGTTCTTTTGCGTTTGCGCCCGGCTTCCAGAGATTCGCTCTATCGACTTAGAGAGCGTGGAACGGAAAAAGGATCACAAACCGAGATTTTTGCAGATTGCCGAGAGAGAATAGGATTTGTTCAAAGAGTAAAAATGCAGACCCGGAACGCCATATTTAATCAGTGCTTCGCATTGATGCGACGCATAGTCAATGCCCATTTCGACGGCAGCACCGTCATCGCTTTCAACTTTCGCCAACTCTCGTTCCAGTTTGGCTGGAATCTTCGCACAGCACAACTCGGTGAAACGGCGTATCTGCGACACCGAAAGAATTGGCAACACTCCGGGAACGATAGGGACCGTTACGCCGAGTTTTCTGAGATTGTCGACAAAACGATAGTAATCGTCGTTATCAAAAAACAGTTGGGTGATGACTGCCGCCGCGCCGGCATCCACTTTTTCTTTCAAAAACTGTAAGTCGGATTCACGGCTGACGGCTCGGGGATGGACCTCGGGAAAACCCGCCACGGCGATCGAAAAGGCGCCAACCGCTCTGGCCTCGCGAACGAGCTCCACCGCATGGTGAAAACCATCGGGGTGCGGACGCCAATCGGCCATGCCCTGAGGCGGATCGCCGCCGAGTGCGATCAGATTTTCAATCCCCTTCTCCTTGAGTCTTGCGAGGATCCCACGCGCTTCCGCCTTGGACTGGCCGACGACCGTCAAGTGGCACATGACCTCCAGACCGCAGTCATTATGGATGGTTTCGACCAGATCGACGGTTTTTTCGCGCGTGCTTCCGCCCGCCCCGTACGTAACAGAACAAAAGCTAGGTTTAAGCCTCTTGATAATCTCAATTTCGCTAAAGAGGTTTTCCTCGCCTTTTTCTGTCTTTGGAGGAAAGAATTCTACCGAGAGGGTCAACCCCGGCCGGGCATAGAGGTCGGCTAGCTTCACACTGGTCCTTGATGACTACCTTCGGCGCGACAGTATTAGTAGCACAACGTTTTGCTTACGACAATTGGTTAGAGGCGCGAATCGGCGTTTTGTTCTGGGGTTATCGAACGCTCATGCGCGGCGCGCGGTGATCGGATCGCAGGTCGAATCGGTTTGGGCGGTGATCAATGATCTCAGCGCGTCCGTGTGGTCCAGCCAGGCGCGCATAATTTCTTCCGGGACGTGATACGCTTCCAGTGTTTCTTTTAAAATTTGTTTCCGACGAGCAAAATGGCCGCCCATGATGGGGTGCTTCGCGTGCGCTAGGTTGAGCGGCCTCCCTTGGTATTCCACCGGCGCACCAAGAAAACCAGCCGTCAGCTGATATTCAAATTCCTTGATCCGGGCTCGGTCCGCATTGCGAAAGAAAAACCCGATCATTCGGTCATCGAACACGCGGTCGATAAACGTGTTGATAATCTCGCGTAGTTTTGGTTCGCCGCCTAACTTTTCAAAGAGAGAACTCGCCATAGTTTCGTTGACACTCACTTCAGCCTGGCTGGTCGGATCGGCTATCGCATCAGTCGGAATCGTTTCGCTGGAAGGAACATACCGTCGGCACGCAAAGAGTTCACATCATGCCTAATTGCAGTCGCGCGGCTTCGGACATCTTGCTCATATCCCAGGGCGGATCCCAAACCACATCGATTTTTACATCTGTGACCCCCGGCACTGCCCTCACCTTACTTTCTGCTTCGGCAGGCAAAGACTGCGCCGCCGGACAATGGGGTGAGGTGAGAGTCATCTGAATCGTCACCACACCCTCGGCGCCGACCTTGATATCGTAGACCAAACCCATCTCGTAAATGTTCACCGGGATTTCCGGGTCGAAGCACGTGCGCAACGCTTCGATCACTTGCGATTCGATTATTGTCTGATTAATGCTTTCCATAGTGCATTCCTTGGTTCGGTATTGATCGTGTGACCTTCATGACGATTCGCCCTTCACTCAATCCCCAACTGTTGTTTTGCACTTCCCGAGATCATGCTTTGATTCCACGGTGGATCCCAAACCAACTCGACGTCAACCTCGCGTATGCCAGGCACTGCGAGCAACTTCTTCTTGATGTCTTCCTTGAGAAACTGGCCCATACCGCAACCTTGCGCGGTCAACGTAAAGCGTACCGAGGCTCTGTGCCCGGCTTCGGGTAGTTTGCTAATCTGACAGTCATAGATCAAACCTAGATCGACAATATTGACGGGTATTTCGGGATCGAAGCAAGAGCGCAGCTCGTACCAAACTCGGTCTTCGAGCGAAGCGGAACCGGCTTCCGCCGACGACTGGGGCCGCGGTACATCATCGGATAGCGTCAAGCCGAGGGCATCTGCATCACGCCCATCGATACGCACGGTATAACCTCGCTCCGTCATCACCGTGTAAGTGCCGCCCAATGCCTGCGTAAGCCAGACCGAACTTCCCGCCGACAACGACACCGGGTCTCCGCTTGGAACCATCACTGCAGGACAATCGCGCGTCAGCGTGATCGGTTTTTCCGTGGACATTGGGCAACCCCCTTTCGTGATGATCCGAAGTGCTACTCCGTAGTCGCTGGGCGCGTCTCGCCTTTGAGCGCTGCATTCACCGTATGCCACGCCAAGCTGGCGCACTTAACCCGGGCGGGGAATTTACATACACCCGAAAGAATTGCCAGCTTCCCCACTTTTTCGGAGGCAGCATCCCCATTCGTCTCACTGGTAAGCATCTGGTGCACCTTGTCAAACAAGGCATGCGCAGCGGCTTCGCTTTTGCCCTTCAACTCGGCGGTCATCATCGATGCCGAAGCTTTGGAGATCGCACACCCGGAGCCTTGAAAGCTGATATCTTGAATGACGCCGTCTTGCAGTCGCAAAAACACTGTCACGTGGTCGCCGCACAACGGATTGTACCCTTCCGCCTTGCGATTGGCATCGGCCATCAGCCGGAAATTCCGCGGACTCTTATTATGGTCCAGGATAACTTCTTGATAGAGATCGTCTAGATCAGACATCAGTCAAATACTTTCAGCGCGCAATGGATCGCTCGTACCAAAATATCGATTTCCTCAGTCGTATTATAGAAAGCAAATGAAGCTCGCGTCGTCGCCGGCACGCCGAAGCGTTGCATCACCGGCATCGCGCAATGGTGTCCGGAGCGCACAGCGACTCCTTCTTGGTCGAGAATCGTCCCGACATCGTGTGCGTGAACATGGTCGAAAACGAACGACAGCACCCCCGCCTTTTCCTTTGCCGTGCCGATAATTCTGAGGCCATCGATGTTTGACAACGATTCCGTGGCATAGCCGAGCAGCGCATGTTCATGTGCCGTCAATCCTTGCCAATCGAGAGCCTGCAAATAATCGATTGCCGCGCCCAATCCGATCCCGCCCGAAATATGGGGCGTCCCCGCCTCAAACTTATAGGGCAAGACGTTGTAGTGAGTTTTTTCGAAGGTTACCAAGCTGATCATATCACCGCCGCCTTGATAAGGCGGCATCTTTTCCAGGAGCTCGCCACGGCCGTACAACACACCCACGCCGGTGGGCCCAAACATCTTATGGCCGGAAAACGCGTAGAAATCGCAGCCAAGATCCTGCATATCAACTCGCAGGTGCGGCACCGCCTGTGCGCCATCGAGGAGAACCGGAATGCTGCGTTCATGGGCGAGAGCGACGATCTCCTTGACCGGGGCAATGGTCCCGAGGGCATTCGAGACGTGGGTGACGGACACGAATTTCGTCTTTTCGTTCAGCAACCGGCGATATTCGTCCATGACGATTTCGCCGTCGTGATTGATCGGGATCACCCGTAGCTTTGCGCCAATCTGCTCGCAGAGCATCTGCCAGGGTACGATGTTGGAGTGATGCTCCATCGCTGAAATGATGATTTCATCGCCGGCTTTGAGAAACGTCCGGCCGTAGCTCTGGGTCACCAGATTGATCGCTTCCGTAGTGCCGCGCACGAAGATGATTTCCTGATTATTGCGGGCGTTGATGAAGCCGCGAATCTTACTGCGCGCCTCTTCGTACGCCGCGGTGGCGCGCTCGCTGAGGTAATGGACCCCGCGATGGATGTTGGAATTCTCCGCGCTATAGTAGTGGGCCAACGCGTCGATTACCGTCTGCGGCTTCTGGCTGGTCGCGCCGTTGTCGAAATAGACCAGCGGCTTGCCATGCACCCTCTGTTGAAGGATCGGAAAGTTTTCACGGATACGCGCCACGTCAAATCTGCCTGCCGGCGCGCGCGAATCGGCTAAATGAGATACGGCTTTCATAAAGACTCAAGGCTTGCGAAATCTTGCCACGAGATAATCGTCAAGTCGTTGGCGTAGAGAATCGATTTTAATCCGCGCCACCACGTCGCTGGCAAACGCAAAGCTCAAAATGCTGCGGGCCTCTTCGAGGCCGAGCCCGCGCGTACGCAGATAGAACAACGCGTCGGCGTCCAGCTGACCGATCGTCGAGCCATGACTGCACTTGACGTCGTCCGCATAAATCTCCAATTGCGGCTTGGTGTTGACCGCCGCGTTCGCCGATAACAACAAGTTCTTGTTGGTCTGACGCGCATCGGATTTCTGAGCGTCTTTGTGCACAATGATTTTGCCGTTAAAGACTCCATGGGAACTGCCGCCAAGGATGCCTTTATAAAGCTCCAAACTGCTGGCCCGTGGTTTGGCGTGCTCGATCTCTGTGTAATTATCGATATGCTGTCGCTTGTCGCCTAGATAAAGGCCATTGAGCACGCACGCCGCGCCTTCACCGTCAAGAACAACGTGCACGTTGTTTCGCACCAGCGAACCGCTTAGAGTCACGGCATGCGCCGTCAACTGGCAACCACGCTCCAAGTCTGCCTCCAAGGTGCCGACATGAAGCCCGGCGTCGCCTTCTTGCTGCAGACGATAGTGCTCAATCAGCGCGTCGGGCCCGCCGATTAATTCCGTGAGCGCGTTGCAAAAATAAGTGCCCGAATTGAGTCCTATATAGCTCTCGACGATCTTCGCCTCACTGGCCGCGCCTAGCAGGATCAAAATGCGCGGGTGCGACATCACCTGCCGCTCTCCCGCAACAGAGGCGAAGACAAGATAAACCGGCTGAGTCAAACGGCAGCGCTCCGGGACAATGATGACGGCGCCATCTTCCACAAAAGCGGTGTTGAGCGCTGCGAATGCTTCATGCTGGTGGCGCGCGTAACGCCCGAGATGCACCGATAAAAAGTCGTCATTTTGCCGCACCATTTTGGCGAGGCTCTGAACGCGCACGCCGGCTGGCAAATCTTGCGTTCGGGAAAACTCGGGCGCATAAACTCCGTTGATAAAAACCAACCGGCAGGATTCGGCATCGACGAATGACCGAGACAAGATCTCGTTGGCGTCGAGACTTTGAGCCGCGCCGTTTGCATGGACAAAGCTTTGCGACGAAATCGGCTCGACGCTGGTGAATTTCCACGCTTCGTTCTTATGGCTCGGAAATCCGAGCGCTTCGAAGCTCGCAATCCCAGCCTCACGCAGCTCCTCGAGCCACGATGGACCGCCCGCCGACCGCGTCGACCGCGACTGGTTGAAGGCAGCGAGATACTGTTCCTTGCTCTCTGTCGCTAGCATGGTTTACTGAATTTCTTGTCGAGATTACTGAACAGCCGCCGTTTCGCTCTTGAGCCAATCGTAACCCTTGCTTTCCAGCTGAAGAGCCAACTCTTTGGTGCCGGATTTTACTACCCGACCATTGTAAAGTACGTGGATGAAATCCGGCACGATATATTCCAACAAGCGTTGATAGTGTGTGATGACGATTATCGCACGATCCTTGCGCCGCAGGGCATTGACGCCTCCGGCGACGACGCGCAAAGCGTCGATATCGAGACCGGAATCGGTTTCATCGAGTAAAGCTAAAGTCGGGTCCAACACCGCCATCTGCAGCACTTCGTTGCGTTTCTTTTCACCGCCGGAAAAGCCTTCATTGAGCGGCCGGTTGATCAGCACCTGATCCATTTCCACCAGTTTTGTTTTCTCCTTCATGAGCGCCAAGAACTCCATGGCGTCGAGCTCTTCGAGCCCACGGTGTTTGCGCACGGCATTGAGCGCGGCTTTAAGAAAATAAGTCGTGCTAACTCCTGGGATCTCAACGGGATATTGAAACGCAAGAAAAATCCCCTCGCGCGCTCGAGCTTCCGGGCTCATCGTCAACAGGTCCTTGCCTTGATAGATCACTTCACCGCTGGTGACTTCGTAATTCTCCCGCCCCGCTAAGACGTGGGCCAGTGTGCTCTTTCCCGAGCCGTTGGGTCCCATGATGGCGTGTACTTCGCCGGCGCCGACATGCAGATTAATGCCGCGAAGTATTTCCTGATTGCTGACCTTCGCGTGCAGATTTTTGATATCCAACATCGAAATCCCTTCCGAACCATTCCCGATTACACAGCCCTTTGCAGCAGGCGTCCTTTGAGGCCTTGGCGGTCGGCGATTTCTGCGACACTCACGCCGGCTAAGAAATTTGCCAGCACGAGTTGGGCTTCTTCCCACACCGATTTTTGCGAGCACACCGCGCAGTAAGAACAATAATTAATGCCCTGCTCGAGACACTCCATCAAAACCAGTGGCCGCTCGACGGTTTCGTAGACATCTTTGATTGAGATCGTGCTCGCTCCCCGGGCTAGGGTAAAACCGCCTTTGGAGCCGATGTGCGATTGGACCAAGCCCCCGGCCACCAGATCCTTCATGATCTTAGAAAGATAAAATGACGGAATATCCTGGCTCTTCTCAATATCGGCGCGACTGACAACCTTCCCCGCCGGCTGCCCCGCGAGGTAGGATAACGCGCGGACCGCATAATCGACCCGCCGTCCTACGTTCATGAGCGAACTTCGCTCGCTTCTACCCTTCGTCCGTTTCACAATCAACTCGCAATTTGAATATAGACTCCTTAGGTCTTTAATGTCAAGGTAGCATCGCTATGAAGCGCGACAAATAGCGATAACCTGCAGCCGCTTTTAAGAAGAAGATGGCGCAAAATAGGTTAAAAAAGAGCGCCGCAACTTCGACCGGAGCTATGAAAGCCTCAGTGAGGGTTCAGCATCCCGCCAGCATTAGAAAAGATAGAGAGGCTTGAGAACTGCAACCAAAAATCAGCTAGGCTGTGCGCTAAGAGTCCATTGCGCCAGTCTCAAAGCGGCTTGTCCGGGCGATTACGCACCTCGGCAAAATTATCGGCGGTCTTGTCATCTCCTGACTCGACGACAAAATTCTCAACGACCTTCGCAAGAGCATTTCCGGCGGCCGCTCGTGCGCGGAATTTTTTCGTAGGCGGTTTTTGCGCGCCGCCGCAGAGAGGACATAATTTAGGCGGCCTACTTTTTTTCATTTGGCTCCTGTACCTCGGCGCGGTCGAGAAGATTTCCAAGTGGGACCGGAAAAGCCGGGCGCGTTAATCAATAAACGTCGATAAGCACCCATCAGCCGAAGCGGCTTGGCAACGTGTCGATTCACAACAACGCTTCGGAACAAAAGGCGGTGATGGATTGGCGATTTTGAAAGATCCGTAAAGCTAGAAAACGCGACCCCAATCACGGGACTTAGCCCTTACTAGCCTGCTTCACAGTTATCTGATCCTTAATCTTGTCGAAGGTCTCCTGCGGAATGATCTTCTTTGAAACGAGTTCGTTTCTTCTTTTATAAGGACGACCTTCGATAATCTTTTTCGCTTGAGTCTCGTTAATTCCCCGAATCGCTTTCAGATCTTTAGCCGACGCGCTATTAATGTCCAGCCGATCGGTCTTCGAAGGAGTCTTTTTGGTCTCGGCTGCAGGCTTTGGCGTTGTCTCGGCTGACTGAACCCAAACTGGAGAGAATCCGATAAGAGCACTGGCAAAGAGTGACGCGACCAAGAGCCTAAATAGCTTCATTCCAATCCTCCTGTCCACTTAAGGCTACCAGACAGTGGAGAATTAAGCGAACAAACTTGACTAAGAAAAATTTATTTTCCATCGAGCGTTTTCGGATTGGTAGTGCTGAAGTGGTGATGCAAAGGCGAGGAGACAACTGGCGCACGCCAAATCGCTCGTTAAAGTTCCGATTCAGACTGGTCCGCTGCTGTCCCGCTGTCATCATTTTTCATAATTTTTGCTTTGAATTGAGCCACCCCTAAAAAAGGACGACGACGGATACGTGGAAGACGGGAACCCCAATGAAAATCAACGCCAGACATGCTTCGGATACTTGCGCTGCAGTTCCTGCTTGAGTTTCGGATAGGTTTCACGCCAGAAAACTGACAGATTCTCCGTAATCTGCACCGGGCGATTACTGGGCGCGAGCACCTGAATGCGGACACGAACGCGCCGGCCAGCGATCCAGAGCGCTTCATTGATGCCGTACAGATCCTGAATGCGCGCCGCAATCGTCGGCGCGGCGTCGACGGAGTAGACGACCTTCACCGTGCGCCCACGGGGCAACTGAATCCGCTCAGGTGCATACTCTTCTATCCAGGCCTGCTGCTGCCGGGACAACCATGACTTGACGACGGACAAAACAGGCCGATTTTTGATTTGGTTGAAACTGAAGGCGCCGTGGCAAATAAGCTCGAGCATCGCGACCCGGTCCTTTTCTCCGATGGCGGGCAATGTCAACTCCGGCATCCATTCGCGTAACCGATTGACACGCAGGATCCATTGTTCAACCGATTCGTTCCAG
>DASPXM010000189.1:0-11737 GCA_035637295.1 Verrucomicrobiia bacterium | reverse complement strand
TTCCGGATCGGAAAACTGTCTGCTGATCCAGCGTTCCGCTTCCATGTAACCTTGCTCGGACGTGAAACCGCGCGTAGCCTCCCTGGCTTTGCGCGCCTCCTCCTTGCTGATCCCGACGAGCTCATAGTCAGGAACAATTTGAACCTTGACCCCGCGCTCCTCATAAGCGCGCCTGATCGCCTGCAGCACCATCTCTTCCGCGGTAGCTTCCGTCACGATCAGCACGGTTCCCTTCTCCACCAGTCCAAGCGGAGTCCGGCCACCGGTCTGGCGCACCGCCGCGCGGGCATAAGGCAAGACATCGTCGATCGACTTCGGCGGCTTCACGTAGGACGGGAACCGGGGCGGGGGATAGGTGGTCTTTTCTGCGTTGAAGGCGGTACCAGACCACATCGACGCGATTAAGATCGCGAGTAAGGCTATCCAGAGTTTCATGATTCCTCCTCGTTTGCTTTGTTTTCCTTCTAGTGTCCTATAGTTAAAATTCATTGAATAAGTCATCCGTCATCTTTGCCGTCATGCCGGTCCAAACCGGCAGTCAGAAATCTTTGAAATTTCTGGATTCCGGTCGCGCTACCCCTAGTTCAGCACCGTCATTTCTTAATTCCCAATTCTCGTTGCGCTTCTCTGAGAATCGAGAGCTCCGCGACATCGCTTAGAGAAACTTCGCGGGTCACCTTGGCCTGCTTCTTGGTCTCTTCAATTAGAATGCGGAATCCATCTTCGGGCACGCTCCCGTCGTCACTAAAGGCTTTTAAGGCGCTGTCGTAGGTCGCCGTAGCCGTCTCTTTATCAATTTTCATCCACTCCATCATGACTTGAATTGTGCCCTCTCGATTCTGACGAAAATAGCGGTTGGCTTTGATGCCCGCTTTGATCACTCGCTTAACTTCATCCGGCCTTTCTTTGATCTTCTTCACGCTGGCTAGGACACCGCTAGCGGGATAACTGAAAAGTTCATGGGCTCGCGTAAGGACGACAAACCCCATCTTCTGGCCGAAAAAATCCAATGGCGGAGTTCCCAACGTGGCAGCGGCCAGTCCCTGCTTCATCGCAGCAAAGCGGCGTTCGCTAACGCCTAACGCAAGAAACTTTATCTCCTTCTCCGGGTCGAGTCCAAAATGTTTGAATATCAGCCTCGCTACGACCTCAATATTGCCGCCGAAGGTGTTGAGCCCGATTGTCTTCCCCCTAAGGTCCTGAACGGATTTGAACTCGGGGCGGGCGATGAGGGCGAAGGGAGCGCTGGGCACGTAACAAGCAACGACCTTAATCGGGACTCCCTGGATCGCTGCAGCGACTCCAGGGCCAATCACCGTATAATAATCGATCTCTCCGATAGCTAACGCTGCCAGTCCGACGGTGGCATTCATGCGGATGACCTCGCCCTGAAGATCCTCCTCTTTAAGGAAGCCCCTCTTCTGTCCCAAGGGCAAAGAGCCAAATTGGGCGGTGAAGTCCGGAATTCCAATCCTTATCTTATCAGCCGCATGGACTGACGGCTGTAGAACTAAGCTAGCGAGCAAAACGCCAAATAGTCTCCTCATAATAGAGCTTCCGTCTTCCAGTGCCTCCACAACCAACATCTGGAACAGCACAGCTAGTTTTTCCACAGTTGCTTGAAAAACCCGCTCTGTTCAATCTCTTGAAGCAAGGAAAGATCGACAAAACTCTCCGGCGCCACGTTCCTTGCCCGGGGCTGCGTTTCCGCCATACTGTCTAAAATAAACTTTATACCCTTAAGCGTCGGATACGGAATTTTTTGGACTCTTTTAGAGTAAAAAGTATAAGCGTCGTCCAGCATTTCTTTTTCGTCCACTCGCAAATACTTTTTCATCACCCGAACGGAAAAATCCCGGTCGGTGACAAAACGATGAAGCCCCTCTGCGTAAGCCTGGACGAAGGACTTGACGACCGGCCGGTGCTCGCGCAGGTACTTGGTCGTAACGGTGATACAAGTCTGCTGCAGCTCTATGCCGAGCGTGTCGATATCGAACAGCTCTCTCATGCCGAGCCGTTTAGCCCGACTCGAATTGGGAGGAGAAGCAAAGCCGGCTTCGACGGCGCCTTTTTCCATCGCCGTGACAATCTCGGGCAGACCGCCCAACTGGATGATGGCCACGTCCGTGCCGCGCTTGAGGCCGAAGCGCTCGAGAAAAATCCCAACTCCCATTTCGCTTAACGCGCCGAACCTTGATATCCCAATTTTTTTCCCTTTGAGATCCTCCGCTGTCTTTATTTCCGGCCGGACGTAAATCGAGCCGACGAGCCGGTTGAGCGAGCTGGCTACGATTCTTACGTCGGCCCCTGCCAAGATAGCCCCGGAAGTAGAGACCCCCGTGACTTGAGCCAGCTGAATTTCGCCCGCGATCAGCGCCTGGGTGGCTGCCACCGCGGGAATATAAATGAGCTCGCCTTCTATACCGTACTTCGAAAGATATCCACCTTCCTTTGCGATCCAAGATGCGACCTGCCCGGCGGAGAGAGCTGCGTATGCTAGCTTGAGGGGTTCAGCGAGGACCTCTGTGCCGTGTAACAGTATTACGGTCAAACCCAGCCCCAGAGTTTTACGGAAAGAGTGCCGATTTCGTCCTCTAACAAGAGCGCTCGGCCCATTATTCTCACGGACATTTCTTGAAGCGCGATAGCGCCGAACTTCGAGCAACGTTTGTGGGCGATCACAAAAGTTCATCTCACGACCCTCCTCTTTTACATAGCTTCACGCTTATTTGATCTTTACCTCCCCTTGATACCCAGTTCCTTCTGCGCTTCTTTGAGAATTGCGAGATCCGCGACGTCGCTGGGAGAAATCTCACGCTCTATCTTCGCAAGCTTTTTTAGCTCATCAATGACCAGGAGGAGTCCCTTCTCAGGCACGCTTCCGTCGTCGTTAAAGAGCTTCAAGACGCTATCATACGTGGCTGTTGTCATTTCTTTTTCGATCTTTGACCGCTCCGTCATAAACTGAATCGTGCCGTCTCGATTTTGAATGATATACCGGGTAGCCTTAATCCCTGCCTTGATTAACCGCTTAACCTCATCCGGTTTTTCTTTGATCTTTTTCACGCTGGCGATGACACCGCTCGTCGGATAACTAAAAAGTTCGTATGCCCTCGCCAGCACAACAAATCCCATCTTCTTGCCGATAAAATCCAGCGGGGGAGAGCCCATCGTGCCGGCAGTCAACCCCTGCTTCATCGCAGAAAAACGGCGTTCGTTCGTGCCCAAGGGAAGAAACTTTATTTCTTTGTCGGGATCAACGCCAAAATGCTTGAATATCAACCTTGCCGTGGACTCAAGAGCGCCGCCGGAGGTGTTGAGTCCAATGGCTTTCCCCTTAAGCTCCTGAACAGATTTAAATTCCGGGCGTACGATCAGTGCGCTCGGGGAGCCAGGCACGTAACAAGCCAAGACTCTTAGCGGCGCTCCTTGGATCGCGGCCGCAACCGAATTTCCAATGACCGTCCAGTAATCGAGTTCTCCGCTGACTAATGCGGCGAGTGCAACGGTGGGATTTATGCGGATTGTCTCGCCCTGAAGACCATCCTCTTTAAAGAAGCCCCGCTTTTCTGCTAAATCCAGAGGAAGAAATTGGGCGTTGAATTCTGGAACTCCGATCCTGATCTTATCTGCACCGTGAGTCGAGTTGTAAAGCAGGAGAATTATCAGCGAAGCCAAAATGATTTTCATCACCCACCTCCTGTGGCTTTGGCTTTAGCAATCTCCTCCTTACTGTAGCGATAAGCGCGAAACACACGATTGTTTTGTCCCGTGGGCCCTTCGCCAAAGTAGGGATTGACGAACTCCCAGACCAACTCGCCGTCGCCCGTCACCTCGAAGAGACGACCGAAATCGCCCTCGCAGATCAGCGTGTTGCCGTTCGGCAGCCGCTGAGCATTCGAAATCCTCGGACTATAGAATTCATACTCCCGTCTCTCCTGATACTTCCAGACGATTCGCTTGCTCGCCAACTCGACCTCGATGACACGTGAAAACGTCATAGAATGGTCCAAGCGGTGCGGGCCATTGTCGAATAGCAACAGGTTGCCATTAGGGAGCGGTGTTGGCGCATGCTGGCCGGACAGCGGAGGCGCACCAAGCTTCCAGATGATCTCGCCGGTTCGACGATCGATGATGATCACGGTGGAGATATTTCGAAAGCTGACAACGATGTCGCCATTCGTCAGCTCGGCGAGACCGTTAGCATGGGTCCATGCTTCACGCTGATCTTGCACCGCCGCGATACGATCGGTCACCGGGTCCAGGTGCTCCCAAGTACTCCAATCCCAAACGACTTGCCCATCGGTCGTCATCTCGACGAGATAGTCCGCATACATCTTGCCGTCGTGCTCGGTGCCGGGTAGACCGCCTTTGACCTGCGCCACGAGATAGTCACGCAGCTGAGCTAAACAAATAAGCAAGACATTGCCGTTACGAAGTCGTATGCCGTCGTGATGATGGTCGGGATGACGAACTTCCCAGAGAACGCGCCCGTTCCAATCCGCCTCCAGGGCCACGCCGCCTTTCCAAGGCTGCCGACTGATGTATCGCGCTGAATTATCGACGGTCTTTCCGTTGTAAAAATAAGTGCCTCTTTCGGTGAGATAGCCGGAGTTGCCGGGAGCGTAAGGCATCTGCCAGGTGTGAACCGCGTTACCGTCAAGGTCGATCAGGTAAACCTTGCCACCGCCACTTTGCGGCGCGAACAAGGTAAAGCCGGGAAACGCTCGGCCGTGGTCGCAGGCGCGTAAACCGATCCCGGCCCGCTTAGCCTTGATCTGTTCTACTGGAGGCATGATTTTTTCCTACCTTCCTATAATCCCAACTCCCTCTGCGCTTCTCTGAGAAGCGAGAGATCCGCAACCTCATTGAGTGATACTTCGCGGCTCAAATTGGCCGCCTTTTTCGCCTCCTCAATCAGTAGCCGGAGCCCGCTCTCGGGCACGGACAAATCATCGCCGTAAGTCTTCACGACCGAATCGTAGGTAGCCACGGCCATCTCTCGGTCAATTTTCATCCACTCCAACATGGCCTGGATCGTACTCTCGCGATTCTGATTGATGTAGCGGTTGGCTCTGATGCCCGCTTTAAGCATTCGCTTGATCTCGTCCGGCTTCTCTTTAATCTTCTTTACGTTCACGATCAATCCGCTCGAGGGATAGCTGAAAAGTTCACTGGCTCTCGCCAGGACGATAAAGCCGAGCTTCTTTCCCAAAAAATCTATCGGCGGAGAGCCCAATGTGGCCGAAGTCAATCCTTGCTTCAAAGCGGTGAGCCGGGACTCGACGCCTCCGGTGGCGAGAAATTTTACGTCTTTGTCCGGGTCAAAGCCGAAATGCTTGAACATCAACCTCGCCTGGCCCTCGAGGCCGCCGCCGTAGCTGTTGAGTCCAACCGTCTTGCCCCGAAGCGCTTCGACGGATTTAAACTCTGGTCGGGAAATCAGAATGGTAGCGACGGTCGGTGTGTAACAGGCGACGATTTTGACCGGAACTCCCCGGATCGCTGCGGCGATCCCGGGACCCAGGACGGTGTGATAATCGAGTTCACCGCTCACTAGCGCTGTCAACGCAACGGTAGACCTGATTCGGATGAACTCGGCTTGAATCCCTTCCTGTTGAAAATAACCCGGCTTCTGTCCTAAGGGCAGCGAGAGAAATGGCGACGAGAAATCTGGAAATCCGATCCTGACCTTATCAGCCGACTGGGCTGAGGCGTAGAGAAAAACTATCGCGAGAGACGCCAAAAGACTCTTCCGCATGGGAATCCTCCTGGCTATCGCGTCAATTCGCCTAGTACCGGCTCTGTTGCAAATGTCCCTAACGGCGAAAGGCCGGGTCTTGAACCACGCCTACTTAAACTCCGCCTTCTTGTTCAAATAAAACTTCCGCATCGCCGGACGATATTTATCCATCATTTCCTTGTTCAAATCCAGCGGCGGCTTGGCGCCCGGCGGCAGCAGCGAAAAATATTTCGTTTCCTTCGTATCTTCTTCAAACTGTTTCTTCGCGGCGGCGCGAAGCTCAGTCGATGCCAGCAGGTCAAGTACAGAAGCAGCGATGACCTTTGCGCCAACGACTGCGCCCTTATGGGCGATTGACATTGTCGGCGTGATACCTGCCGTCCAGTGGTGCGGTTGCACGCCAGGCACGACAACGGGAAATCGAACAGTCGCGCTCGGCACAACCCAAGTAACATCTCCAATGTCGTTTGAGGAACTATTCTGCCTCGACGCTAGGAGCGGCTCTACCTTGGTCGGAAGACCTTCTTCCTTTCTGCCCAACGATTTCTGTAATTCCTTGGCGAACTTGTTTTCTTCATCCGTCCACTTCGGCATACCGACCATTTCGATGTTTTTCTGAATCGTTTCGGCAATCACCTTGTTACCGAGCGACGGCCATGCGGCGCCGAACGGCTCCATTTCCATTGTGGTTCCCGTCATCAGTGCCGCGCCACGCGCAATGTTGACCAGCTTGTCGAAATTTTCCTTGGCCCACGGACCGTTAGCGTCGCGAATAAACCACCAGATCTGGCCAACATCGGGAATGATGTTTGGCTGCACGCCGCCAATGGTGATCGTGCGGTGGCCGCGGTAAGTCGGTCGCAGATGCTCACGCAGCTTGTCGAAACCGATGTCCATCAGGACAACCGCATCGACGGCGTCCTTACCGTCCCAGGGATTTACGCCGCCGTGCGCGGTTCTGCCTTTGAAAGTGAACTTGGCACCGATCAAAGCATAATTTTGCAAGCCGTACCCTGTAGCCGAGCTGTCGGCAACGTGCGTGAGGATCGCCGCGTCAACGTCCTTGAAATATCCGTCGCGGACCAAATAGGGGCGGCTCATCAATTGTTCTTCGGCAGGACCGATCGAGACCACAATCGTGCCGGGAGTTTTGAATTGCTCCATCGCCTTCTTGACCGCGTGCGCCGCCCCGACAGCAGATGCCGCCATCAGGTTGTGCCCTTCCATATGACCTGGCGCGCCTTCGACAAGCGGCTTGCGCGGAATGCTGCCCGGAGTTTGTGAGCCTTCGGGCAGTGAATCCATCTCGGTGGCAATAGCGATCACGGGCTTTCCCGAACCCCACGTCGCCCAAACATTCGTCGGTAATCCAGCGCCGCCGACTTCGACTTTGAAGCCGATCCGCTCCAGGGTTTCCTTCAAATATTTCGAACTCTCGTACTCCTGCATACCCGGCTCGCCGAAGTAATAGAGCACATCACCGACCGTCGCGATCTGCTCGGCGTTGCGATCGATCACTTCAAAAGCCGCCCGTTTAGAATCGCTGGGCGAATCAGCGGTCGCCGGTGCGAAGAGAAAGGCGAGCAGTAATGGTGCAACCAAGAACGAAAGACTGACTATTCTCTCTAGACAGCATTTATATATCCATCGCGTATATCCCATTGAAATCCCTCCTAACTCAAGGAGACTTACCACGAGAGGCATTGAAATTTGAAGTCAAGAATAGCGCTCTTGATGGCTGGGTGTCATTGTGAGCGTTAGCGAAGAATCTCGTCTTTGTACCATCCTGCACTCAAGTCAATCCATTTCGGATTGAGCGATGCAAACAAGCGCTCTTCTTCGTGCGCTTCCAGCCTTTTATTTGTTTCTCCCGATTTAATGCGGTTTGAACATCACTCGTTTCTTCGAAGTAAACAAGCATCGTGATGTTGTAGCGGGACGTGAAGCTAGGAAGGACTTTATTTTTGTGCTCGTATACTCGTCGCGCCAGATCATTCGTCACCCCGGTGTACAGAGTCCGAAACTTGTTGGTCATAATGTAAACGTAATAGGAATCCTGAGGCATACGTGCGCTGTGGAAAGAAGACGAGACCCTTCGCTATCGCTCAGGGTGACAAGACCGTCGGACCGCGACTGAGCAAACAACTCAGCTCGGAAACCTCATCGCGGGCGCTGAGAAAACAAACTTCGTGTCGGGCATCGAACCATCTGCTGCCGATCGTAATGGCGCGTCACACAAAATTCCCGTCGCGCATATTGTAGACTTTCTTGAAGTGTTCCACGGCCTTGGGGTCGTGGCTCGCCATGATCACGGTTTTGCCGTAGTTCTCCGCCAGTGAGAGAAAAAGCGATGTGATCGTTTCCGTGTTTCCGGTGTCCAGATTTCCGGTCGGTTCGTCCGCTAGAATCAGCGACGGATCATTGGCCAGTGATAACGCTACCGCGACCCGTTGCTGCTCGCCGCCGCTCAACTCTTCCGGCCGTTTGTGCCCTTTGTCCCCCAGCCCTACCATTTGCAACAATCCTTCGATTCGTTGCTTTCGCTCGGCAGAGCTGATGTCCGCAATTAGCATTGGAAGCTCCAGGTTTTCCATCGCCGTGAGCGTCGGGATCAAGTTGAAGAATTGAAAAACAAAACCAACTCTGTGCAGCCGATACTTTTCCAAGTCGCGCTCGGAAAGAGAACCGAGCTTCTGGTCACCGACAAGGATATCGCCTCCCGTCGCATGATCCACTCCGCCGAGAAGGTTGAGCAGCGTCGTCTTACCGCACCCCGATGGCCCCATCAAGGCGACCGCTTCTCCTGGATTGATTTCCCAGTCGACACCCTTCAACGCCCGCACCTGTTCGGCCGAAGTCTCATAGGACTTCGTCAGGTTGGCGACTTTGACCGGCACGCCGCGATTTTTGAAAAAGCCGTTATCGCTCATGATATCCTCCGAAGTCAGACTCATTGGAGTGATGGAATGTTGGAGTACTGGAGTATTGGATCGGATACGGACCAACCCATCACTCCACTATTCCAACACTCCATCACTCCATTCTTTTCATCCTTCCATCATGCTCGTCCGCGCCGAGCGACGGAATACCCATAGACTAAAAAGCAGCGCGATGGTGACGACCACGGCCAATAGGCCGAGACTGATCCACACCGTCCAGTCTGAAATGACTAGATGCGTCGGCAGAAGATGAACCACGGATTTCAATTCACGCAGACTCCAGATCAAGTTTGTCAGACCGAAACCGGCCGCAGCGGCGACCAGCAACCCGACCACCAGCCCGAGCAACGCCGGCGCCAAGAGACTGGATGCGAAGAAGCGGAACAATTGCGCCGGCGATACGCCGCGCACGCGTAAGAGCCCGAGGGTGCGGCGGTCTTCCAAGTAATTCGTCAACGCGATGGCGAGTATCGCGATCAAAGCCAGCAGCACGCCACCGACGAGGTAGATGCGCATGTTCTCCAGCGCGAGGAAGATAAACATATCGCCGCCAACTTTTTTCAGCTCGCGCTTGAGCTCGCGCACCTCCAGCGGGCGCGCTTTGAGCGCTTGCGATAATGACTTGACGATCGAGCCGGCATCGCCGTCGGGCTTTACTCTGACGAGCAGCAGGATGCGCGGAATCAGAACCTTGAGATTCGCCATTCGCTGATTGTCCATGGTTCCCGCGAGATAGGCGTCGGTGCTCGACAGATAGTTCAGGTAATCGATGCGCGCTGATACATAGCTCTGGCGGTCGGAAATGCTGCGCGGGGGCATGCCGGGAAGAAAGCCGACGATCCCGCTGGCCGGAACCAAAACCGGCTTTTTGCTCAGGTCGGCGCCCAACAGTACCGGCTCGCCGGCGCTCAAGTTCCAAAACGCCGCCACCGGCGGCGACGCCGCGATCGTTTGGCCCTTGAGCTCGGCGATCACTTCGCTGAATTTTCCGGTGACGCCGAGTTTTTCCTCGAAGATGGCGTTTTTCAAATAGCGCTGCGGATCGTCGATCAGATAAAGCGGCACTCCGCTGAGCCCATATCCCGGGAAGAAAAATCCGGGCAGTATGGCTTCAAAAATATATTCCGTAGAAGTGACCGCTGGGTTGTGAAACTTAGCTAACCGTTCTTTCAGTTCGCCGCGGATGGCTTGAACTTGGCCGCCGAGTCCTTGCTCGAGTTGTTCCGCCGACACCAAATCGGTGGGACTAATCGACACGTGCAGTTCGCTACCGACTTGTACCGTGGCGCCGCGCAGCGCCTTGTCTTCGAAAGATTTTGACGCGATGCTCGGATACAAGCTGACGCTCGCCATCAGGCCGACGATCAGAAGAAAGCTCGATATCCGGTGCGGCTTGAGCGACATGTGCTTGATCGACAACATGCGCAATTTCCCGCCAACGAAGTAAGTGACGGAACTCAGAAGCCCGCTTACCAATCGTCGCTGCGTCACCAGGAGCGCGACTAGGCCATAGACGAACAACGGCAGCGCAACGAAATCCAGCGCGCGGTCGAACGCGATCGTCGCCTGAACAAAGTTAGTCCAAGCCGCGCTATCTTCCTCAGCGGCCACTAAATAGGAAGATAAATGGTAATCGACGATCCAAGCGCCGATTTTATAGGCGCCGATCACCAGCGCGAGCCATTCGAGCACGCCAAAGCGCGTGCGTGCTTGAGCCGATTCGGATATCGCCACCCGGCGGGACGCCTCGAGGGGTGAAATTGTCGTCGCGTAACGAATCAGCTTGCGGCTAATCAGCATGACTAGGACTAATCCAACGATCAAGAAAAGCAGCATCAACAAAGGCCCCTGGACACGCGACAGCGTTGTCCAAGACAGCACGCCGCCTTCGTAAACGTAGAGGGGAATGAGTGTCCCCAACGTAAGGCCGATGATGCCGCCAATTAGCCCGCCGAGACCAATCGAAATAAGAAGGCTCTGACCGAGCAGCTTCCCGGGCACGCCGCGCAGGCGCATGAGGCCGAGCTTGCGCCTTTCGTTGAGAATGAGCAGTGACGAAAGATTCGACGCGAGCATCCAGGCAATCACGAGTAAAGGAATCGCGATCAGCAGGGTCGCCAAACCGATCAGGCGGGAAATCTCCGCCATTCGTTTGAGCAAAACGAGAATCGCATTATCCACGAAAATCGTCGGCCCCAAGGATTTGGATCTCCGGTCAACCTCGGCATTGAGTTTCTCGAGGTTCGCCAGCGAACCTTGAATATCCCAACCAGAAATCAGCGCCTTTCGGTCGACGCGCGCCAGATGAACTACTTCCGGTAGATATTCCCCCGCGGTCACGTGAATATCCGTGTGATCGCCCAGCGCGCCGCGCGATAACGCATCGAAGCGCTGAAGTAGTTCAAAGCTATGGGGCACGACGAGGATGACGCCGATGTAGGGAACAAATGAAATCGAGCCGATCTCATCCATGAAATAACGGTTTACTTCCGAGCGCTCTAAACGCACGATACCGCCCAGCGCCATGTCAAAAACTCCCGCGCTGGTCTTTTTGTGCTCGGAGTAAACTCGGACGGTGAAGCGGCGCGATCCCTGGAGCGCCAAGTAGGCCTTGCCCATGTGCTGTTCGGGACCAACCAAAGCAAGAAATGCGGTGTTGCCGTTGGTTGCGGTCGGACGCGCCTCGGGCGGCAAGAGCGAGACGTCGGTCGCTGACAGAACCGACACCCAAGGAGACGCCAAGGGTTTGCCGTCGACCATCAGGATTGCTTCCGGCGGCGGCTTCGAACGGAGAAAGCTCAGGCTCTCGACGCGTTGGATGCCGGCGATCTTGCGCAACTCGGTCGAAACTTCAGCGGAGATTGAAAAATCGGTGGTCTGGTATAGCGCGATGTCCCACGACAGGCGTGAAAGCTGGTCTTCAATATAAAGCTTCAGCGCGAAGTGGGAGGCCAAATTGATCGCCGACAATAAACCGGCGACCAAAAGAGTGACGATCCCGAAAGCAAGAAAGGCTCTTTTGCCGAGAATTTGCGCGAGTCGGACGCGAAGGCTG
>DASPXM010000188.1:0-4222 GCA_035637295.1 Verrucomicrobiia bacterium | reverse complement strand
GATAATCTGACGTTTGTGGACGATAAAGACACGATCCTGGTAGCAGAAGATCGTGGCGATACGTTACACGATCAGTTGAACAAGCTCGATTCGATCTGGGCTTACAAGCTGAACAGCCAGCATCCTGACCAAACTCTCGTGACCCGATTCCTTGCGCTTGGCCAGGATCAGCTGGCGACGGACGAAGATAACGAACCGACCGGCCTGCACATGTCCGAGGGTGACAGCACGATCAGCGGATTGATCGGGACCAAGGTCTTCAAAAAAGACCGGGCCAGGCTTTTCTTCACTCAACAGCACGGCGAAAATAACCTGTTCGAAGTTGTTCCCCGCGATTGAGCGAACAGCAATTGGTTAGGCAAATCGGTCTCGCGCCCCAGACGCCCACGCGTCTGGGGCGCTTTTTTGCAAGGGGGAAACGGACAGCAAGAACGTGTGTACGAGATATTCTGTTTTGGTGAACGACTTCGAAGCGCCGCCAATCCTTTGCGCGTTCGGTGATCGATATTAAGGAATCAGTGTGAAATTTAAACAGCAAACGAAACTCGTAGCACTCATCTCCGTCATTTTAACAATGCTTGTTGCCAATAGATCAGGAGTAGCCGCCGTCACGGAAGGCTCACAGCATGTCCTTTATCGCACGGTAAAGGTAAACCAACTTTCAATCTTTTATCGAGAAGCGGGACCGAAAGATGCCCCAACGATCCTTTTGCTCCACGGATTGCCATCTTCGTCTCGGATGTTCGAGCTTCTCTTCGCTCGGCTCTCGGATCGATTTCATCTTGTCGCTCCGGATTACCCGGGCCTCGGACACAGCGACTGGCCGGATCCGAAAAAATTCACGTACACGTTCGATCACATCGCCGAGATAATGAATCATTTTACCGAGACACTTGGGCTCACGCGCTACACGCTTTACATGCAGGATTACGGCGGCCCTGTCGGTTTTCGCATAGCACTTGCGCACCCCGACCGCGTCGAAGCTCTCATCGTTCAAGATGCGGTCGCGCACAATGAAGGTTTGGGCGCGAATTGGAAAACGCGCCGCGAATTTTGGAAAGACCGTGCAGCGAACGAAAGCGCGCTTCGCACAAATCTCCTGTCGCTGCAGACGACGCGGACGCGTCACGTCGGGAACGATCCGAACGTTGATCGCTACGATCCTGATTTGTGGACAGACGAGTTCGCGTTCCTGAATCAGCCGGGACAAGCGCAGATTCAAAGCGATTTGTTTTACGACTATCGTACTAATGTGGACGCTTATCCGAAGTGGCAGGCATGGATGCGAGAGAAACAACCACGCCTGCTGGTGGTCTGGGGCAAGTATGATCTATCGTTCGATCCTGGCGAACCGGAACGCTATCGCAAAGATGTGCCGAACGCCCAGATTCATGTTCTCGATGCGGGGCATTTTGCGTTGGACACAGCGGCGGATGAGATCGCCGCGTTGGTTCGAGACTTTGTTGGCTCTTCACGTTGAGTGCTGCGTTTCGAAGAGGAAAGGTGGCCTTATATGCGATCTGATATTGTTCCGGCCCGATGAAAACGATAGACGGTTACGTTTTGATCAAGCCAGAAGAACTCTTCTGGCGTCCATCCAACCTGATGCGAATTCCAAACGCTGATTATCTGGAGCGTACTGGAAGTGAGAACCTGAGCGCGCGGCTCTGGCGGTTACCGCCCAAAAGCGCGAGCACGCTGCACAAGCACATCCGGCAGGAGGAATTTTATTTTGTTCTGGAAGGCCTGGGCCGAATGCGCGGAGGCGACGAGACCTTGAGCGTGCCGAAATACGGCGCCGTGCTGGTTGGGCCGGACCAGTTGCGCCAGGTGTTCAATGACACCGATGCCGAGGTGCTCTGGCTCATCATCGGCGCACCGGAGGAACTTGAATTTCTGCAAGGCTCGAAATCCACCGGCGTGGACCTGTCGTTGATTTACCCGGTCGACCCGAAACAATTGCCTAAGGAATTGGCTGGCGTTGAGTGGCCGCCGAAGAGTTGAGCTTCGGGACTGATCCGGCGACGCGGCACTAACTACCGAAAAAAAAAGATTGACAGGGCCAGGCGAGTAGTGCATATACACACCATCATGGCAAAAGAACTGGATATGTCGGCGGCGGAAAACTGCGTGTGCTTCAATTTGCGTTGGGTGACGCGGGCTGTGACGCAGTTTTATGACGCGGAAATGCGGCGACATGGAATCCGCCCCACCCAGCGGTCGATCTTGGAGTCATTGAAAACCAAGGACAGTTGGCACATGGCGGAATTGAGTGATTGGCTGGGAATGGAGCGCACGACACTCGTGCGAAATCTCCGGCCATTGCAGCGAGACGGTTTGGTGCGGGTCAGCGGCGGCGGGCGCGGCCGGCTTGTCGAATTGGCAATTACGGCGAAAGGCCGAAAACAGATGGAGAAACTCACGCCTGCTTGGAAGTCCGCTCAACGCGCCGCGGTCAAAACTCTCGGTGAAAAACGGTGGTCCGCCATTCTTTCTGATCTCGAAACTGCCGCGTTGGCGCTGAACAAATAAACCCGGAATGCTCTCAAGGCGATAAAACTTAAACTAACTTGTGTATATGCACATCTCATTAAAGAACAAAATCACACTGGTCACCGGAGTTTCCTCCGGCATTGGTCGGGAAATCGCGCAGTTGCTGGCGGAGCGAGGCGCGCAAGTATTCGGCACGGTGCGCAATCCGCGGTCGGCCAGCTCGATTCACGGCGTTGAGCTGGTCAGCATGGATGTCACGGAGGACGCCAGTGTGAACGCTGCGGTTCAAAGAATTGTGCAGAAAGCCGGGCCGATTCAATTCCTGGTCAACAACGCGGGTTACTCATTTATGGGTGCGCTGGAAGAAACCAGTGTGGCGGAAGCCCGGCAGCAGTTTGAAACCAATCTCTTCGGCGTGCTGCGCGTGACGAACGCCATCCTGCCGGGAATGCGGCAACAGGGCGATGGGCGAATCGTCAACATCAGTTCGGTGCTGGGTTTTCTTCCCGCGCCGTATTGGGGAATCTACGCCGCGAGCAAACATGCAGTCGAAGGATATACCGAGACGCTGGACCACGAGATCAGGAGATTCGGCGTCCGCGCGCTGTTGGTCGAACCGGCATATACGAGGACTAAACTCAGCGGAAATACCAAATCGGCAAAAATCTCTCTGGCGGTCTATGCGGAGGAACGAAAGCGTTTGACCGATGCGGCTCAGCAAAACATCGAACGCGGAGACGATCCTCGAATGGTGGCGGAAGTGGTTTGGAACGCACTAACCGCGAAGTCGCCCCGGCTGCGTTATCCGGTCGGGAAAGGAGTCGCCCTGAGCCGACTGCGCCGCTTCGTTCCCGCCGGCATGTTCGACAAGAGTTTTCGTAAACAATTTCAACTGGATCGCCGGCCGTTGATGACCATGGGTCTGCTTGCAGGATGGCTGACGGTGGCCTTGATGGCGGTCGGGTGTTCTAAGCCGGCCGTGAAAGATCCGCGCCTGCAGTCTCCGAGGGTGGAGATTTTCAAAGCGGAAGCGGCTGGCTCGACTCGCAGAACCTTCACGGGGATCGTGGAAGCCCGAGTGCAAAGCGACTTGGGCTTCCGAGTCGCGGGAAAAATCTTGGAACGATCCGCCGATGTGGGACAGCGAGTCCAGAAAGGCCAGCCCCTGATGCGGCTTGATCCCGAGGATCTCAGACTGTCAGCCGCCGCGGAACAAGCAAAGGTGGAGGCGGCTCGGGCCAAATACACACAAGCCAAGGCAGATGAAACGCGGTCAGGCATGCTGGTCAAATCCGGCGTGATATCGCCCCGGGAATATGATCAAGATCGGGCGGCGCTGGACACCGCCAAAGCACAGTTGGAAGCGGCGGAAGCTCAGGCAAGAGTCAGTAACAACTCCAGCGAGTATGCCATCCTATTAGCTGATGCCGACGGGGTGATTGTTCGGACGTTGAGCGAACCAGGTCAGGTCGTGGCAGCAGGGCAAACCGTCATCCAGTTGGCGCATAATGGTCCCCGAGAAGCCTTGATCAATCTGCCCGAGGGCGTGCGACCTGATTTGGGAGCGATCGCCTCGGCCCGACTGTATGGGCAGGATCAAATGTATCAGGCCAGCCTGCGCCAGCTCTCCGATGCGGCGGACCCGGCGAGCCGAACTTTTGAAGCGCGTTATGTGCTGGAAGGTGAAGCCGCCTCGGCGCCGCTCGGCTCGACCGTCACCATCACCTTG
>DASPXM010000187.1:0-18557 GCA_035637295.1 Verrucomicrobiia bacterium | reverse complement strand
GGTAATTCCATCGTACGCACAAGTTACGCGGCGTCGAAAGAACGGCTGACGATTCTTAGCAGCATCAGTCTCGATACCCTGCATCCCTACGCTTATAGTTCCAGTCCCCAATACGGCATCTGGAACCATATGATCGAGCCGCTGGTCGAAGTGGACTACGCAAAAAAAGTCTATTACGGCGTGCTCGCTGAGTCATGGGAGTTCCAGGGCAAAAAATGGATATTCAAATTGCGCAAGAACGTTCGTTTTCACGACGGTAGTCCGTTTGCAGCAAAGGACGTGATTTATTCCATCAATCGGATCAAAAACGATAAGCAGAGTCTGCAAAAAGACAATTTTCGCGACTTGATCGAAATGCAGGCGCTGGATGATAACACAATCGTATTCACGACCGAGGTTCCCAACGCGGTTTTTCTCGATCGATTGCAGAACCGTTACATTCTCAGCAAAGCGGGGATGGAAGCGCAGGGCAGCGAGTCAGCCGAGCAAAAACCGGTTGGGACCGGGCCGTATCGATTCGTCAGCTGGCAGCGCGACGGCAATCTGGTGTTAACCAGGCACGACAATTACTGGGGCAACAAAGCGGTTGTCAAGGAGATCGTTTTCAAAAGAGTCAAAGAGGATGCCGGCCGGGTGGCGGGACTTCTTGCGGGACAAGGCGATGTCATCAACAACGTTCCCGTCGAAGAGCTGTCCCGATTCGAAAACCACCCGCGGGTGCGCGCGGAAAAGGTCGAAGGCGTGCGCATGTACTTTCTCGCCATGAACGTAACCCATAAGCCCTTTGACAATAAATTATTGCGCCAGGCGATCAATTACGCCGTCGATCCATCGGTGATCATCAAGCATATTTACGAGGGCAACGGCTATCTCATGAACGGACCTCTCGGATCGAACGTGATCGGTTACGATCCCAAGATCAAACGCTATCCTTACGACCCCAAAAAAGCCAAAGAGCTGCTCGAGAAAGCCGGGTATCCACAGGGAGTGGACGTTAAGCTCTATTTTTCACCGGACCGGTATCCCAAAGCGAAAGAAGTTTGCCAGGTGATCGCGGACCAGTTGGCGAAGGTCGGAATCAAGACCGAACTGGTGTCCCAGGAGTTCGTTATTTTCTGGGGCAAAGAAGGAGTCAACGGCGGAAAGCTACCGTTTTACTACGTCGGCCGGCCGGCCGCAGATGCGGATACGGTTTACGATCAATATTATCGTTCGGGTGTCACTCCGCGCGTTCAGTATAAAAATCCGGAATTTGACAAACTCATCGATGAGGAACAGAGAACCGGCGACCCAAAAAAACGGGTGGCAATCTTGCAGCAGGCCGGCCGGATCTTGATGGAAGATGTGCCGTTCGTGCCGCTCTACACGTTGGCAGAAATTTACGGTGCGGCGCGCAATGTAGTTTGGAAGGCTCGTCCCGACGAAAAGATCATTGCCGCCGAAATGAAGATTCGATGACGTCCGGTGCGCGCATATCGTTTTGATCAGTTTTGTTAACCGCCGTCGGTTTCATTAGGCCAGCTCCATCGGTTATATCCCCTGCGCAAGAAAGTTCTACGGTCATTTGGCGACGAGATTGAGTGGCCTCGGACAAATTTGCACAGCCGCGCCAAAGTTTACTGGAAAATTATAGAATCTGGTGCTCGTTTTCTTGGCATACTGGTTGCTGCCAGAAAGTCGTATGGAAACGAATGACGGTACCGTAAACGAAGCTGCGCCCTTGAAGATGCGTTACGCCTCAATTCTCCGTTGCATCGGACAGTCCCTCGAGGCGATGGAACTCAAATCGATTGAAATAAAAACTCACGGTGACGATTTCATCGTCCAAGCATGGAACCGGGGCACATCCATGGCGATGGACCTGGAAAAGCATTATGCGCCGGAAGATTTGCGAAAACTGGACACAGAAGGGCGGAAAAAGCGAAAACCTTTAGCGGGCCCTCCGAGTCTGCTGAGTCTGTCCTTGATTTTGCGCTTCGCCGGTAACTACATCGATCGTATAGGTGGAAGGCTTCTGAGGGTTTCCTGGCAGGACCAATCAGACAAGATTCAATCGGTAACCGTCCAATGGGAGGCCGTCCAGCCTGCGCGGGAAACCAAGGAGTCCCACACGTCGACGGTTGAGGAGCTGTGCCTGCACATTTACAAGCAGCGCAAGAAAATTAACTTGGCGTCGGAGCGACAGGCGCACCGGCCGTTTGTCAGCGTGGACCGCAACAGTTGAACGGCGGATGACGCTTAGGCCTGGTACTTAATCTCGCCGCCGACCAGGGTCATCTCGACTTTCAAATCTTTGATTTTCTCAGCCTGAATTTCAAAAGGATCTTCCGCCAGCACGGCGATATCCGCCAATTTACCGATTTCGAGTGTGCCTTTGTCATTTTCTTCAAAGCCGACCCAGGACGCCGTGGTTGTGTGCATGGCAAAAGCTTCGCCGACGCTAATCCGTTCTTCAGGCACCCAGACTTCACCCCAACGCATCTTGCGCGACGCGCACGCCGCGATATCGCGCAACGGATCGACCGGCCAGTAACCCGGCGAGTCGGAGCCGCCGGCGATGGTGACACCATTTTTCAACAGCGTACGAAATGGAAACGCCTTGGTCAGCCTCTTTTCACCTACGCAGTCGAGAATCGCATCACCGACGTAATAGCCGATGGAGATATTTGGAATCGCGACGATACCGGACCGGACCATGCGCTGCATCCGCTCGGGCGTGCAAAGCCAGTTGCCCATATGTTCGATGCGGTGACGGTGGTCTTTGCGCGGCGAATGCTCAATCGCGTTTTCATAGGCATCCAGCGCCATATCGAAGGCGCGGTCGCCGATCGCATGGACGCAGCAGCGCAGTCCGGCGTCGTGGCATTTCTGCACGGTGTGGTTCAATTCGTCCTGTTGGATACGGATGATGCCGTGATTATGTTCGTCGTCCTCGTAGGGTTCGTAAAAACAAGCGTTGCGGCCGGTGATGCCGCCGTCGATGCTCATCTTGACCCCGCCCAGGCGTAGCCACTCGTTACCAAACCCGGTGATCAATCCAAGCTCGATAAGGCTTTTCGATTCGATCATGGATTCGATCACGCGCGGCAAAATGCTCACACGCGCGTGCATGCGGTTTTCTTTGTAGAGTTCTTGATAAGCCCGCACCGGTTCGGCGTAGCGGACGATGTCGTGAACCGTCGTCACGCCACGTTCGAGGCATTGACTGAGCGCGTACACGATGCCGTCTTTGAGTTGCAGGTAATTAAATTCCGGCGCGACTTTTTTAAGGATTAACTGCGCCCGCTCGTGAAGCTCTCCCGTCGGTTCGCTGGTTTGCGGATCGTGCCTGATATGGCCGCCGGCCGGATCGGGAGTCTCGCCGGTGATTTTTGCTGCTGCAAGGGCGAGACTGTTGCCGACCGTAATGTGCGCGCCGAACGAAATGGACACAGGGTTATCCGGTACGGCGCGATCGAGATCATGCTTGTCGGGAAATCGCTTGTCTTTGAGTCGAAAGTCCTGCATCGGGCTGCCATGAGCAACGATCCACGAACCCTTGGGCGCGCTGGCCGCGGCATTGGCAAGTCGTTGCAAGATATCCGCCACGGAAACCACGCCGACGTAGAAATCACGGCAGTCGACCAACTCCATTTCCGCTGTGCCTTTCTCTGACAGATGAACATGAGTGTCGGTCAAGCCGGGAATGGCGGTGCGAGCTTCGAGGTCGATCGCGTGAGTGTCGGGTCCAGCAAGCCGGCGGATCTCGTCAGACGTTCCGGTGGCGACAATGCGTGAACCAGCGCAGGCGAGAGCTTCGCAAGTAGAAGTTTCATTGGTAAAGGTGCGAATCCTGCCATTGTATAAAATAAGATCGGGATAGGGTAACGGGCGCGACTTCATGAGCGCGGTGCCTCCAAATTCAATTCGGACATTTAGGCTATAGGCCGGTTACTCGGCTCGTGTCAATTGCTCGAGATGATTCCCGTGGAGAAAATCCACTCACAGCGGAGTGTAATCAGCGGGCGAAACCAGATATGTGCATTCAAGTCACCATAGAGCAGTGAGACATTTAAGCGCTTTAGCAATAGCGGTGGGTGATAACGCCTTCGTCACGGCGTAAAAACTTCATTTGCCGACGAAAAAGTCGCGCCCGGTTGAGGTCCGCCGGAGATGACATAGATAGATTGATTAATGACCACTGCTCCTAGGCCGTGGCGAGCCGTCGGCATCGGTGCCCAGCGCTCCCAACGGTTTTTTGCCGGCTCGTAGCATTCGACTTCTCGGTGTGTGCCTCGACGCGATTCACCGCCAAAAACAAAGATTCTGCCGTTCAGCGCAGCGGCGGCGATACCGCTTCGCACCGTCGGTAGGGCAGGCCGAGGAGTCCACCGCTCCGTGCTCGGGTCGTACACTTCGTTGTCCGCGATGCTACGGTCGTGCCTGCCATTGACCCGTCCGCCGATGGCGTAGAGTTTGCCAGCGATCACACCAATCGCGTGATGATCTCGCGGCGTCGGCAAAGATGCTCGTTTGGTCCACCGGTCTTGTGCGGCGTCGTATTCTTCGTTTGCATTGGTATTCTTTCCGTTTGATCCCACGCCACCGATGGCGAATATTTTGCCGCCAATAATCCCGACGGCCAGCGCGCCCCGCGCGGTCGGCATAGTTTTCTTTGCGCTCCACTTATCCACGCCGGGATCATATTCGTAAACGGTGTCGACCGGCCCGCTCCCAGAGATATAACCGCCGATGACATAGACCTTGCCATTCATCACAGCGGCGCCGATATGATGCAGGGATTTGGGAAGCGGCGCACGCCGTCGCCAGCCGTCCTTCGCCGGATCGTATTCCTCGACGAGATCGCCGCCTTTGTCGTAGCCGCCCATGACATAGATCTTACCCCCAAGCTCAGCAGCGGCGACTTCGGTGCGCGCTGATGGCATGGGCGCGCGGGTCTCCCACTTTCCAGGGAGCTGTGCAAATATGCTTTGGTTCGACCAGAAGGACAACGCTGCGAAGCTGAAGATTGCCAACCAGCTTCTTAGCAGCGTCGCGTGCTCTCCATTCATAAAAAATACTTCTGTTTAGGCGTCGTTTAACCGTACCGACAAGCTCTGATGCAGGCGTCGAATGCTGATCGTCTATGAGGGGTAGGGATTTCCCAAGGCGTGTTGTTCCATCAACGCATGCAAGTCGACCATCGTGTAGGCGCAGTATTTGGGATCGTAGCCGAGCTTTTTAGCCGTCATCCCTCGTTCCAGGATCCGCTGCAGGATCATGCGATTGAGCGGGCCATGTCCCATGCGGTCTTCATGCTGCACGAGATCGGCTTCGGCATGCGCGGTAAAGTAGATCGCTTGGCGCTCGCTCATGCCGTAATGCTTTACGAGCGCGTCACCCCACTGGCTGGCCCAGTGACCAAGAGTTTCCTCGTACACATGGGCGCCCCAAAGCTCGATGATCGAGCCGTCTTGAAAAACCCGCCGACAGTAGTCGCTAATCGCGCGGCCGGGGGCAGAGGCCGGATACTGAAACAATTCTTCCTTCGAAAGACCGAGCGCACCGGCGGTCTCGAGCAAGATGAGAATATGGCCGGGCGGCTTCGGCGCGATCAGCTCTTCGGCAATCTTGTCGGAAAAAGCCGGCAATAAATCGTAGTTTTCAACGAAAAAAGGCAGGTGAACGTAATAGGAAACCGCGTTCAGGGCGACGACTTCGACCGAAAAAAGCCCCCAATCTTTGAAGAAACGACGCAGGCAAGCGAGCGGCAACGTCCCCGCACGCAGCTGGGTCATGAAAGCGCCGTGGTTGATCTTATCGTCCCAGTGAGCGAAAACCTCTTTGTAAAGATTATCGACGAATGCCTTGGCGTCAACTGATTCCATGAGGGGGTTCAATTATCCGGGGTTCTAGGGGGTCTGGCCGATTTTGTGTGCCTTTTGCAGCGAGTGAAATTCCTGTATTGTTAATACCTAAATTAATTTACGTGTCAATCAGTGCGCTCTGATTCAGCGGAGGATTTTATGGCAGCTCTTAGGCCGGAAGAATTTCTGCAGCAATTAGTGACGACGCGAGAGACGTTCTGGGAAAAGATGAACGCGGAAAGAAAAAGCTATGGGGCGGAAAAGCCCTTGAGCCCTGCCGTTATTCTGCGCCGGCTGCAGTTTGGTGTTGTCATGGAACGCAAAGCGGCCGAAGTGACCGCGCCGTGGGTGGGAAGAATCCCGGATCTTGATCTCCAACAACCGATGTCGGAATACGTTGTCAACGAGTTGAAGCACGCGTCGATCTTACGTAAAAGGATCACAGAATTAGACGGCGATCCGGACGCGCTTTGGAATGAGCCGCTTAAGGAGCTTAAGGAGCTTTGGGATTTTCATGCGACTCTCGGGTCGCTATGCGAACTGATCGCCAGCGTGCAGTTCGGCCATGAAGAATTTTTTCCGCGAACTTCGAAATCCTTCATCGAGCGGGTGATGCCCATCGATCCCAAGACCGCTTTGATTTATCGCGACACGCTACTTGCCGAAGAAGAGGGCCATGAGTGGATCGCGCCGGAGATTCTCAGTCGCTACGGGACCGACGTGGCTACGCAGCAAAATTGCTTGGACGCTTTGAGACAAGGTTGCGAGCTATTTGGCCGGGCCATTCAGAGTTTCAACCGGAGCATGGCGAGCTAGGGATGGGCTATTGGAGTACTGGAGTGTTGGAGTAGTGGGTTTTTGATGCCCAATCGAGCGGAAACGGTCGAAATGTTTGGCTAAAATGCAATTCCTTTGAAGCGGAAGTTTAGTGCTTGGGTTCGATCCTTTTGCCGTAGCTCACTTCGCCTTTATCGATGCGGATTGAGAAGCCACAATCGGGGTTAGTACACGCCCAAGCCTTATACATCACGGAAGCTCCATCCTGGCCGTAGTCGGACAACGGGATCATCAATCCATTGTTGCATTTCTGGCATTTCGGCAGGTCCATCTCCACTCCTCCTTACCGGTCACCATGAACTCGCACCGGGCGCCAAACGTATAAAAAGTTTAATCGACTGGGTAGGGTAAATCAAGCAACTGTTTTGAGCTGAAGTGCGGGTGTGTTGCCGATTCCAATGTCGCAGGCCAAACGAATGATCTCACCGAATTATGTCATTGTTGGCGCTGTCTTCGGCCTCGTCCCGACAATCGAGCCCGTGATAATGAGAAAATATCTTCGAACGCTTGCGATCGGATTGTGCAAATGAAAAAGGGGTAACCGAGAGCCTCGATCACCCCTTTTGGAGTCGGGGTTTGGCGGGGGATTACTTGGTTTTCTTCTCCGTCATCTCGGCCTTTTTTTCCTCCGTTTTCTCCTTGCTCTTGTCGGTCATCTCCGAGGACTTTTTGGCAGATTTCTTAGTTCTGGTCTTTTTGGCCTTGCCCTTGGTGTCGTCGGACTTGTCCGCGGCCTTCTCCATGGCCTTTTCGCTCTTCTTTTCCGTCGCTGCCGGCGTGGCCGGCTTCGCGGGGGTGGCCGGTGTCGCCTGCGCAAAGCTGACACTGCTGAATGCCAACAGGGTCAATGCGACGACAAAAGCTTTGATCGCGTTTTTCACAGGATCACCTCCTTTCAACGTTTAAACGTGGTTGCGACTATTCGATTCAAGTCACCATGGACTATCGCGAAACGCAAGCACGGAGCAGCCCGATTTTCGATCCAACGATACAACGATGGCAGTTCGCACTGAGCCTGTGAGAACCCTTAGATGCCATAGAACTGTCGGGCGTTGTCTTCGAGGAGCTTTAGTCGTGCGTTCGCCGGAATGTCGTTGCGATCCCGCAATAACTTTGCGGTTCCTTCGGTGCGATCGGCGTGGGGATAGTCGGAGGAGAACATGAATGAGTCTTCACCGACTTCTCCGACGACACGGCCGAGAAAGGATTCGTTGCCTTCGCAACCGAAAAAGATTCGTCGCGACTTCAAATAATCGCTTGGCGGATGGCTGATTAAGTCTCTGGCGCCATACCGTGGGTTTTCAAAATGATCGTCCATGCGCTCGATGTGGGCCGGGACCCAACTGATGCCTCCTTCGAGGAAGGCGAACTTGAGGTTCTTATAGCGATCCAATAGGCCGGAACAAAGTACGCTCGTCAATCCCGCCATGATCGGAAAGATACCCGCCAGCACTCGGTTGGGAAAATGATGTTCGAAGAGTTTATCGACGATCGGAAATTGCAAGCTGAAGTGAACGGCAATGGGCATCTTCAGCCGGTCAGCTTCAGCAAAAAACACGTCATGATCCGGATGATCGAGTCTTTTCGCTCCTGCCGTGCCGTTGATCATGACCGCCATCACACCCATGCCCCGCAGGCGCAAAATCTCGCGGGCGGCGCCTTCCGGGTCCTGCAAGGAAACGACGCCGACCGCTTTGAGGCGATCGGGCGCTTGATTACAAGCTTCCGCAAGCCAAGTGTTATAGGCGCGGCAAACGCCCATTGCTAAGATCCCGTCAGGCCACGCGTTAATGTGCAAGAGAAAGCTCGGGTAGATGAACTGCACGTCGATCGCTTCTTTGTCGAGGTCGTCCAAGCGTTCTTTAAGATTCGTCAGTGTCTGACTTCCTGGGGACGCGCGGCGCGCTGATTGGAGCGCTTCCCCCGGTGGGGCAGCGGTTCCCGGTGCGCCAGCGCCCTTGATCGAGGGTCGTTTGTACGGCGTTTGACCGTCAACCACCCAAAAATTATACCCTTGGTCGTCCTTCAGCAATCTAGGGCGATAGTTTCTGAGCGACGGCTCCATGCATTTTTCAAATATTTCTTCGGTTTCAAAAAAATGGCCGTCACCGTCGATGATCATAAGTGTTCCTCACTTCCGCTGATTGCTGTGAATTCCCAATCGACATATAGGAGCGTAGGGGCCGGTACAAGCCTGGTTTTGTTTACCTGGCAATTTCACGTTTTGTCGTCCGTCTCGCGGTGATTACTTCGATCTCTGTGAAACCGCCTCGGGATCGAGCCCGGTCGGGCATGGATAAGCCTTGATGCTATGCTTTATCTAGTTCCGCGCCATGAGCTCAGCATAGCTAACGCCGACGGCTTTGGTGTTGATCACGGGCATGCCCAGATGCGGTTCCAGTTCTTCGGGGCTGACGACATAAGGATAAATCTTCCCGCCCAGCGGAATGATCGCCTCGGCACCCTGCTCGATCGATTCTTTTCCGGCTGCGACAGTACGCTCGACGACGATGTCATGATAGCCGGACAGATCGCCGGTATCGTAGAGACCGACGGTGCGGATGCCGCACACGAAAGGTGTCATGCCGTAAGTTTGCACGATTCTCATGGTGTGCGGCATGTGGGTTTCGAGCGGCACGATGATGCCGAAACGATCGCAGATAGTCGCGGCGAAGTGGAGCGACGCGCGCAAGAGGCCGATGACTGGAATGCGCACCGCCAACCGGCTCGCCTCGACGCCCGGATCGAAGGTATTGCTCTGGATCACGGCGTCGAAACCCCGGCGCTCCGCTTCGATGGCTTTCTTGACCAGCGCCGGAGTTTCGAGGATGTGATGCAACCCTGAAAGCGCTTTACGCTCTTCGAGCAGGCTCAGTACTTGTCCGCCACCGAGGTCTTCGGGGTAAGCAAGCTCAAAAGTGGTGTCCAGGGAAGCATAACTCTTGAGCAGTTTCAGTATATGAGCCTCGAGCTCCGGCGAATGGCGTACGTAGGAATGATTCAAGAACATGAAGCGCATGGCGTTCTCCTTCGATTAGAGTCGGACAGATAAGACTAATACCTATGGAAATCTCACTATCATCCACCAAAGATCGATCTGAGCTGTTTCGCGTATCCATCCAGTTTTTCTGCAAGCGAGGCATTCACGGGCACGATCTTGAGCTCTTTCAGCATGGTGGCTTGCTCGTTGGCCAAATCGCCACGGGCGATCAGTCGCCCGGGAGTCTGCATCAGCTTTTGACCTTCGCGGGAAAGCACAAATTCCAAGAATAACTTCGCAGCATTCGGATGCGGCGCTTGAGCCGCGACGCCGGCACCGACCATGACCGCCGGCGCCGGGCCTAAGGCTGTCCAGTCGATGGGCGCGCCGCGCTCTTTCATACGTTCCACCGAGGCGGCGGGGATATTGATATCGATAACTCCTTCGCCGGCGACGACCAGCTGGGCCAAAAGTTCATGTCCCTCGCGCGGGCTGGGCTGCTGCTTGGCCAGTGCGCGCATGTATTTGAGCCCGCGCTCCTGGCCGAGAATCTGCAGCATGCCGGCGAACCATTCCGCCTTGGTTCCCTCCATCATCAGCTTGCCCTTCCATTTGGGATCGAGCAGATCGCCATATGTTTTTGGCAGCGTGCCGGCTGGAGCCAGTCTGGTGTTATAGCCGGTAACGTAGGCATTGTAGTAGACCGTCGTCCAGAAACCTTCTTCCTTGAAGTCCTTGGGGTAGAGTTCGTTCGCCTGCGAGATATAACGCGCCAGTATGCCGCTGCGATTGAAAATATGCATGCTGAATTCGACCGTCTGAATCACATCGGCAAAGGGCTTTTTGGCTCTGGCTTCTGTGAGCACGCGGGTCAGCAGCTTTTCGCTACCGGTGCGCTGGAGCTTGACCTTGATGAAGGGATAGCGCCTTTCAAATTCGCCGATCACGGCGTTGGCTTCGCTCAAGTTCATCGACGCATAGTAAACGACCTCACCTTCGCGCTTGGCGGCGTCGATCAGCGGGTCGTTGCTGGCTGTTGAGCCGCTCGAGGAGCACAAGGCTATAAGCGTTAGCGAAACTAGTAGAGGTCGCAAACAAGTGTTTGCCAAGGTCATCATGCTCACGGCTCAACTTCGATCGGATAGCGAAGCAATGAATCCATTCTCGTCGAGCTCGCGAATAAATCGGTCATCGATAAAACGCCGCGCGTCGGCATTTTTTGCCTCGGGCAGTTCTCGCGCCATGAAATCGATTAGCGTTTGCAATGAGGCGACCACGGGATACGGCACGCGCGGCATGCCCGGTTGAGTGAGATCGTAGGTTTGTTCCGCGATTGTACGATCCGCGATCCCACTGTACTCCGCCTGGACTCCGATCGTAAATTCGCGATCGGTACGATAGCGGTGCATGCCTTCGACGTAAGCCTTGATAAACCTCCGCGTGATCTCCGGATTCTGCTCAACGTAATCGCGCCGGGCGGCGATACCGCCGAGCGCATAGTTCAATCCGTATTCGGCGAAATCGATCAAGTACGAACAACCTTTTCTCTGTGCATCAATACACTCCGGGGGCGTGCTGACGATCGCATCGCAGCGACCGCGCAACAAAGCTTCAAGGTCCGTGTTACCGCCGCCTGGGATGATTTCTTCGCGCAATCCTTGGATACCGGCCGCGTGCAGTTTCGCAATGACAAATTTCACTAGCGCATCGTTGAGTCCGCCGTCGCCGACAAAACCGATCTTCTTGCCGCCCAATTCCTGTCGGCTATGGATGCCCGGCCGGCCCATGATGAATTGCTGGTTGATACCGCCCGTCAAAAAGACCAGGTCGGCCTCACCTTTGAGGTTGGCTCTGAGTGGCGCCGGCGCGGCCATGTTGCCGAACTGAATTTCGCCAGATATCAAGCCTCGAACGACCCCCTTTGCCCCGCCCATGATCCGTGGTCTTTCGATAGCCAACCCATGCTTGGCAAACAAGCCGGCGTTCCACGTCACCATCATTGGCCCCGCCCCTTGACCGATGGTGGCAAATCCGGCGCTGAGTGATGTTAGGTCGGTCATGATGATTCTCGGGCAGATTACGGTCTATTTGAACCGTCGGATCGTCAAATGTCAGCCAACGCGCTATAATCCTTCCTAACATGCGATAGCGGTAATCCGTCAAGGGTCGCGGAACCATTATCGACTCTGTCCGCCGATCGAGGCGCGGATGTTATTGTGCTGGGCAGAGCACGTACATACTTAATTGACAAGTCACAAATTCGGCGGATAATTACATTGCAAATACGATCGGCTTGTAGGCTTTCCGCTGATTACGCCGATCGGCGATTTATCCAATCGTTAACGTACGCCGGGCTAGCTGCAACAGCCCAGAATCTCCGTTGAGCGTCGATTTTTTGCCGCTTGGTGTGCCGAACATATCGAAGAAAAATCCTGACAAAAGAAGCCACCAGAGTAAAGAGCCGGGTAAGGATGCCGATTTTTCAATTTGAATGAAAATCTTTGTCAATAGACCGCTAGCGCGGGTGGTCATCGAGTGGCTGGCGGTTGTCGGTCTTTACGTCGTCAGCGCGCAGATTGTCCCCCACACTAACTTTGCGCCGGAAAGCTCAACCCCGTTATGGCCTCCAGCGGCGATCGCCGTCGCGGCCGGACTCGTCTTCGGATACCGCAGCGCTATTGGCGTATGGATCGGCTCGCTAATAGTAAACTACGATCTATTATCTGGTCCGTACGCGTCAGCGACCGCGTCCGCTGTGGCCACCGGCGTCACTTGTCAAATGCTCGCGGCGACCCTGTTGCTTCGAAAGTTCGTGCCGCATCTCTGCGTCCAGCGGGTGGCCGCTCCAGAGCCGACCCATCCGCCAAGCACGGCGCGCGACATTCTCCGCTTCATCGTTCTGACGGCGATCACTTCGGTAATTTCGCCATCCATCGGCTTGCTGAGCCTAAAGGTCGGCGGCTTTATTTCATGGAACGATATCGTATCGCTGTGGATCACGTCATGGGTGAGCAATTATGCCGGGATACTGACCCTCACGCCGTTGTTGGTTGTCGCGGTTTTGACTTGGCGTAAACGGAACATTTTTGAACCGATTGTGTTTCCGATCACGACCGTCTGGTTAGGTATTTCCTTTATTGTTTCCTACGTGGTCTGGCAGAACAAAACGCTCACAGTGGCTGATCGGCTGCGTCAGGATACGCAAGAGTATGCGCGTCAATTCGAAAGGAGCGTCGAGCGGACCTTTGAACGGCTGCAAGCGATTGAAGGTTTATTAGTGGCGTCCGAGCGCGTAAGCCGCGAAGATTTTCGCAGGTTCGTCGGCCGCCTTGCGGAAAATGACAAGACTCGGCATTCATACCAATGGGTGCCGCGGGTCAAACTGGAGGAGCGAAAAAAATTCGAGGAGAGAGCGCGTCAAGAAGGAATTGCCGATTTTGCCATTTTTGAGTGGAACGCCCTCGGCGAACGTTTGCCGCCTGGCACTCGCTCGGAATATTTTCCGATATTGTTCACCGAGCCTCGCGTCGGCAGTCAGCCGGACGCAGGACTTGATCTCGCCTCGGCTCCCGGTGTTTTGGCTGTTCTCAATTCCGCGCGCGACACCGACCGTGTAACTGCTATGCTCTCCAGCCCGTGGCCGCCCGAAAAAAATGATCAACGCCGGGTCTTTGTCTATCATCCGGTATACATGAATCAAATGACCGACGGCTCTTTGGCCGAACGGCGCGAGCATTTGCGCGGTTTCGTTCGCGTTGAGGTCCCTATTGCGGAATGGGTTAAGGCCATTCTGGCGGCGGGCGTCTTACGGCAGCGCGAAATATTTGTGTTCGACCTCACCGACGAAGATGAGCCGCTATTTCTCGCCTCTTCGGTTCCTTGGTCGACCCCGCCCAATGAAACTTTGCCGGCGGTCAGCGCACAAAGACTGGCGCGGCTTCAATCCGGCCCGAATCATGCTGCTGTGATCGAGCTCGGCGGCCGCCAATTGCTATTTTTCGTGCGCCCAGTACCCGGTCAACTGGGTCTCGAAACCGGTTGGGACATTTTGGGAATCATGGCGATTGGAGTGTTGATTACCGCCGCGCTGATCATCTACTTGATGATGCGAGATCGGGCCTTGGGGCAAATGCAACAGGCGGAAAAGCACTATCGTGAGCTGTTCGAGGCGGCGCCGGCGATGTATGTGACAACCCGCGACGTAGGAGGAACGCCGATTATTTCTGACTGCAACGAGTTGTTTTTGAAGACTTTAAAATACGAGCGGAAGGATGTTATCGGTCGTTCGCTAGCCGATTTTCACTCGCCGGAATCGCGTATAAAATTACTCGGCGCAAACGCCTATCGAGACGCGATGAAGGGCAAAATCGTTTCCGGTGATCGCGAGCTTCTCGTTAGCGACGGCCGGACCATTCCCGTGCTGCTACGCGGCGACCCGATGGCGAACGACGCAGGTGAGATTGTCGGCACGCGCGCCATGTATGTGGATAATAGCGAGCAGAAATTTGCCGAAGAGCAGATGCGCTTGGTCGTCGAATCGGCTCCTAACGGCATGCTCATGATCGACAAAAACGGCATGATCACGCTGGTCAACACGCATGTCGAGCAGCTGTTCGGCTATCGGCGGGAGGAACTGCTTGGCAAGTCCGTCGAATTTTTGATACCGCATCGCTTTCGCGGGTCCCATCCGCGCCAGCGTGAAGAGTTTTTCAACGACGCGAAGGCGCGCATGATGGGCGATGGCCGAGAACTTTTCGCATTGAAGAGGGACGGCAGCGAGATCCCCGTTGAAATCGGTTTGAATCCAATCCATACGCGGCGCGGCATGCAAGTGCTGGCCTCAGTGGTGGACGTGACCGAGCGCAGACGGGCGGAAGGGGAAATTCGCGCGCTCAACATCACCCTGGAGCGGCGGGTGGCTGAACGAACCGAAGAAATTCAGGCTTTGAACGCCGGCTTGGAGCAGCGCGTGGCTGAACGCACGAAAGAAATCGAGGCGGAAAACGCCCAGCGCAAGTTGATTGAGAAAGAACTCCAACACGCGCATGACGAGCTTCAGCGCTCGGTTCTGGAGTTGGAACGCCGAAATCAAGAGATGAGACTGGTCGGCGAGATGGTTGAACTCCTGGAGTCGTGTCGCACCCTCGAGGAAGCTTACGAGGTCGTCACGCGGCGGATCCTACATCTCTTGCAGGACACCAGCGGGGCGCTTTATATGGTCACCCCATCGCGCAATATGCTTGAATACGTAGGCCGTTGGGGTGAGCCGGCTCTCGAGTACGAAAAGACATTTGATCCCGAAGATTGTTGGGCGCTACGTCGCAACAAGCCCCATGGCATGGAATCTGAGACATCCGATCTGATTTGCAAGCATATCGAAGGCGCCAATTGCGCGGCGGGAGCCTATCTGTGCATACCCATGGTCGCGCATAGTGAGGTCATGGGTTTATTGCATATTCGATATGCCAATGAGAATAAGAACGCGAAAAGTATTATTGCCAACTCGGCGAAGGCGGCGACCGAGCAGCTGTCTCTAATACTGGCGAATTTGCGCTTGAGGGATACCCTCAGGAACCAGAGTATTCGCGACCCGCAAACGGGGTTGTTTAATCGCCGGTACATGGAGGACTCGTTGGATCGCGAGTTGAGCCGTGCCGAGCGCTCCGGAAAACCCGTGGTGGTGGCGATGCTCGACATCGACCATTTCAAACATCTCAACGATAACTATGGCCACAGCGCCGGGGATGCAGTGCTACGGGACTGGAGTAATCTCTTAAAATCTAGATTTCGCGGCAGCGATATCGTGTGCCGCTACGGAGGAGAAGAGTTCGTGATCATATTACCCGAAATCTCCGTCGACAATGCGCGCCAACGTTTGGAGCAGCTGCGGCAAGACCTACGACGGGTAGTCGTGCGTCAAGATGGGCAAACCATCGATGGCGTAACGGTATCGATGGGAATCGCTTATTACCCCATCCACGGCCGTACGAATCAATCCCTGATACAAACTGCCGATAAAGCGCTTTACCGAGCCAAGGAATTAGGGCGCGACTGCATTGTCACGGCGTCGGAGGAGGCACAGGACGATACGACAGCCGATTGGTCATTCCGGACCTCGTGAACCTCATCCATCAGCGGCCACGGCGGTGAACGTCGGACATTTTTTCGGCCTTGAGCGTCGGTTGCTCAGCGGACGATTTCGCTGCTTCGTTGCTGCTGTAAATGATTCTCGTTGACACTGCTTAAGGCTCCGCGTATATTGAAATTCCGTGATGCGCTTTCCGCGAAAGCCATTGCGGTTTTTTGTTTTTGAGGCGAGCGCGCGACTTGCAGCTGTCTGGTTCTTGCAATCCTGATCTAGTCAACCGATGAGCGTTGTGGCGATTATCCCGGCGCGTTACGGTTCGACCCGTCTTCCGGGAAAGCCATTGGCTGACATTGGCGGCAAACCGATGATCCAGCATGTATACGAGAGCGCTTCGAAGGCGCGGGAACTGGATCGAGTCGTGGTGGCAACCGACGACCGGCGCGTCGAACAGGCCGTGAGAAGCTTCGGCGGCGAGGTGATGATGACTTCGAAACACCACGCCAGCGGCACGGATCGATTGGCCGAGGTGGCGCGCAAGATCCGCGCGGATTGGCTGGTTAACGTGCAAGGCGACCTGCCATTCATTCGCGCCGATACAATCGTGCGAGCGATTCGGCCGCTCAGGCGGGACCGGACAATTCCGATGGGAACGGTATGCACGGCGATCTACGAAGAAGAGGAATGGCGTAATGCGAATATCGTCAAAGTTCTCACCGATCGCGCCGGCTTTGCGTTGTATTTTTCCCGCTCGCCGATTCCTTATGTTCGGAACAGCGTCATCGATCCATACCACAAGAAGATGCGAGCCGATCGGCGCGTGTGGGGCTATCGCCATTTAGGGCTGTATGTATATCGACGCGATTTTCTATTGAAGTTTGCGCGTCTCCGGCCGACCGCCTTAGAACAGATCGAAAGTTTGGAGCAGCTGCGGGCGTTGGAAAATGGTTATCGGATTTACGTTGCGGAAGTTGACGAGAGTGGAGTCGAAGTCGATACTCCCGCTGATCTGAAAAAAGCGGAGCGCTACTTAAAGGCGCAGCTAAACTGAAAGGGACTTATGGCGAGCGCGAAAAACAAATTCATTTTCGTTACCGGCGGAGTCGTGTCCTCTTTGGGCAAAGGGCTGGCAGCGGCGTCCATCGGCGCGCTATTGGAAAGCCGCGGCCTCAAAGTGACGATGCTGAAGATGGATCCCTATATCAACGTCGACCCCGGCACGATGAGCCCCTTTCAGCACGGCGAGGTTTTCGTTACGGATGACGGCGCCGAAACCGATTTGGATCTGGGACATTACGAGCGCTACGTCTCGACCCCGATGGGACGGAAAAACAACTGTACGACAGGCCAGATTTACGAAACCGTCATTGCCAAGGAACGACGCGGCGATTATCTAGGCGGAACGGTTCAGGTCATCCCCCATATTACGGACGAGATTAAGCAGCGTATCTTGGCGGCGGCAGAGGGTTACGACATCGCCATCGGCGAAGTGGGCGGTACCGTCGGCGACATCGAAGGATTACCGTTTCTCGAAGCGGTGCGGCAAATAGCGTGGGATTGGGGCCGTGAAAACGTTCTGTACATTCACCTGACGTTGGTTCCCTACATCACCGGCGGCGGTGAGCTAAAGACGAAGCCGACGCAGCATAGCGTAAAAGAACTGACCGGATTGGGCATCCAACCGGACATCTTGCTTTGTCGCACCGACCGTTTTCTGGACAGAAAAATCAAGACGAAGATCGCTCATTTCTGCAACGTTGCGGAAAACGCCGTCATCACCGCCAAAGACGTTGAGTGGATTTACGAAGTGCCGTTGGTTTTTCACGAAGAGGGTCTCGATGAGCGGGTCGTCGAGAAACTCAATATCTGGACTGGCTCGCCCCATCTGGAAAATTGGCAGAGGGTGGTTCAGGTTCTGAAGAACCCGAAAGATTCGGTGCGGATCGCGGTCGTCGGCAAGTACATGAGCCTCAAGGAATCCTACAAGAGCTTGTTGGAGGCTCTGGTGCATGGTGGAATCGCCAACGAGGTTCGTGTTGAGCTCAATTGCATCGAAGCCGAGAAGATCGAGCAGGAAGGAACGGACCCACTACTGAAGCAAGCCGACGGGATCCTCATTCCCGGCGGTTTCGGCGACCGCGGCAGCGAGGGCAAGATCGCGGCAATCCGCTATGCGCGCGAGAATCGGATTCCCTTCTTTGGTATCTGTCTCGGCATGCAAATGGCGGTCGTGGAGTTTGCTCGCAATGTTTGCGGACTGCAGAGCGCCAACTCCAGCGAGTTTGATTTGCAAACGCCGCATCCGGTCATTCATCTAATGGCCGAGCAGAAAGCGATCGACAGTAAAGGCGGAACCATGCGCCTGGGAAGTTATCCGTGCCTTCTCCAGAATGAGACTCTGGCGGCCAAATTGTACGGCAGAGAAAAGATTGCCGAACGCCACCGCCACCGCTACGAATTCAACAACAGTTATCGTGCGGATTTTTCCGCCAAGGGGATGGCCTTGAGCGGCTTGTCCCCCGATGGCAACCTGGTCGAGATCATCGAGCTCAAAGACCATCCATGGTTTCTCGGCTGTCAGTTTCACCCGGAATTTAAATCGCGGCCGATGGCGAGCCATCCTCTGTTCCGCGGTTTCATCGAAGCCGCGATAGAAAACCGAGAAGCCGTGCCGGAACTACCGCGCATGAAAATCGTTCGGACCTAAAGATCGACCCGGTTGCCTATCAATGTCCACCAAGCGGATCAGCATAGGAAACCTTCAGATAGGTGGCGATTTGCCGGTCGTCGTGATCGCCGGACCTTGCGT
>DASPXM010000186.1:0-19285 GCA_035637295.1 Verrucomicrobiia bacterium | reverse complement strand
GGCGGTTTAGGCCGAGCGTTAGCGCACGGGTTTGCGGCACAGGGTTGCCGTGTCGTCGTCACGGCTCGCGATGCGGTAAAGCTCAATGCGACGGCGGCGGAAATTGCCACAAACGGCCGTCAAGTCCTCGCATTGCCGTGCAACATTACGGACCGACAGCAAGTCAAACGCCTCGCGGAAAAGATCACTTCACGGTGGGGCGTGACACAGATCCTCATCAACAATGCCGGCATCGCCCGCGCTGTAAACTTTGCTGACATGCCAGACGATCTGTGGGACAAAACGCTGGAGACGAATCTAACGGGTGCGTACAACTGTTGTAAAATTTTTTTGCCGGGCATGATTCAAGCCCAATGGGGCCGCGTCATCAACATCGCTTCGACGACGGCGAAAGTCGGCTACCGCCACGTGAGTGCTTATGCAGCCTCGAAGCATGGACTGCTCGGTTTGACGCGCTCATTGGCGTTGGAGACGTCGCGACAGGGAATTACAGTGAATGCAATCTGCCCGGGTTACATCGACGATGAGCGCACGCATAAGAACGCAGAAATTTTCGCGGCAAAGACTGGAAAAAGTATCGACGCAGTTCTCAGACTCTTCGCCGCCAGCGCACCGCAGAATCGTTTGATCGCTCCTGCGGAAGTGGCGTCGCTTGCGCTGCTGATGGCTTCAGAAAAACTTGCCGGCATGACCGGACAAGCGATCAACGTCGACGGCGGGGCGGTGATGGTCTAAAAGAACATTGGCGTAATGGAGTGTTGGAATATTGGAGTGTTGGAGGCCGGCCAAACTTCACAGTGCTCCATCACTCCAGTACTCCAGCCGGACAGAGGACCACATTGTGACCTACCAAACTTTCATCTTCGAAGTGTCCGACGGCATCGCGACGATTCGCCTTAACGATCCCGATCGGCTCAACGCGTTGACTTTCGAAACCTACGCGGAGTTGGAGCGAGTATTTGTGGCCATGGCGGATGATGCCGCGGTCAAGGTCGTCGTGCTCAGCGGCACGGGCAAGGGGTTTTGCTCAGGCGGCAGCGTGCATGAGATCATCGCCAAGCTTATCGAAATGACCAGCGAAGAACAGCATCGCTTCACACGGCAGACCTGTGACGTGGTTAAGCACATGCGCACTCTCAAGAAACCGATCATTGCGGCTGTGAACGGAATCGCCGCGGGCGCCGGCGCGATGTTGGCGTTGGCGAGTGATATTCGCCTGTTGTCGGAGCGCGCCAAATTCGCTTTTCTTTTTACCAAGGTGGGATTATCGGGTGCAGACATGGGCGCGTGTTACTTGCTACCCCGAATCGTTGGACAAGGTCGGGCGACCGAGCTCTTATTCACCGGTGATAGCATTGACGCACAGGAATGCTTTCGCATCGGTTTGGCGAATCGGGTTGTCGAACATGAGAAGCTGGTGAATGAAGCACGTGGCTTGGCCCGAGAGTTGAAGAATGGGCCGCTAGCCGCGTTGGGAATCACCAAAGACGCGCTTGAACGGGAAGCCGATATGGATTTGATTCACGCGCTCGAAGTAGAAGCGATGGAGCAAGCGCGCTGCATGCAATCGGCGGATTTCGCAGAAGGCTATCGGGCGTTCGTCGAAAAGCGCCCGGCCAAATTCAATCAATCCTAAAGTTATCGAGTCCATGCTGCCTTTCTTCGAGCAAGATCATTTGTCGTTGCGCGCGAGGGCACGTGAGTGGGTTGAAAAGAAGCTTTTTCCCTCTCACGAGCGAAGCAGCGCGGGTGATCGGCGCGCGATTCGCTTGGCAAAAGAGCTCGGTAGCGAAGGGTTTCTCAAGTATACCGTGCCGCAAGATTTCGGCGGCCTTCGATCAAAGATCCAAGCGCGGGACCTTTGCATATTGCGCGAGGAGCTGGCGCGCGGCGATGCCTTGGCAGATACGATGTTCGCAATGCAAGCGTTGGGCGGCTACCCGATTGTGCTGGCGGGAAATGAGACACAAAAGCAGCAATTTCTTCCGGCGATCGCCCAAGGCGATTGTATCGCCGCATTTGCCATCACCGAACGCGACGCAGGTTCCGATGTGATGTCGTTACAGACCAGGGCCACGCGACGTGGAAAGGAATTCTGCGTGAGCGGCACCAAGTGCTTCATCTCCAATGCGGGCATCGCCGATAGCTACGTGGTCTTCGCGTCCGCCGAACCGGAAAAGAAGGGAAAAGGAATCACCGCTTTTGTGCTCGAAGGCGACACTCCGGGACTACTCGTAAAGGAAAGGACCGAATTGCTTTCACCGCACCCCATGGGAGTCGTTGAGTTTGAGAATTGCGTTGTGTCCGAGGACTCACGGCTCGGTGCGGAAGGGCAAGGATTGGCAATCGCCTTTGCAACTCTCGACCTTTTACGCTGCACGGTCGGAGCTGCCGCGGTTGGCCTTGCCCAGCGCGCTTTGGAAGAAGCGATTCGGTACAGCCAAACGCGTCGGCAATTCGGCCGGCCGATTTCTGAATTCCAAGGCATCGAGTTCAAGCTTGCCGAGATGGCGACTGAGTTGGAAGCAGCTAAATTACTCGTCTACCAAGCAGCCTGGGCTCACGATTGCGGAGGGGTTGAAGTCAAACAGAAAACGTCAATGGCAAAGTATTACGCCACGGAAGCCGCGCAGCGCATTGTCGATCAGGCACTGCAGATCCACGGTGGCAACGGCTTGATTGCGGGAAGCATCATGGAGCGGCTTTATCGCGACGTGCGGGCGTTGCGAATTTACGAGGGCACGACCGAGATTCAGAAGCTGATCATTGCGCGTCATCTACTGAACAAGTCACGAGGATCGAGAATTGATGATTGAGGAGCGATCTTCTATCCTCCATCTTCGGTCCAACGAGGAGGGTGAATGGATTTCGAATTGTCGGAAGAACTGACTGCTGTGCGCGACCTGGCCCGGGAGTTTGCCGAGAAAGAAATCGCACCGACCGCGGCCAGAGATGACAGGGAAAAGAACTTTCGCCCCGATCTCGTCAGGAAGATGGGCGAATTGGGCTTCTATGGCAGCGTAATTCCTGAAACCTATGGCGGTAGTGGACTTGGATTTCTCGCCATGGTGCTGATCACGGAAGAGATTGCGCGCGTGCACAGCGCCATGCGCGTGGCGATCAATATGCAGATCGGTCCAGCGATGACAGTCCTGCAGTTCGGCACGGAGGATCAAAAAAAGAAATTTATTCCGCCTCTAATGTCAGGCGAAAAGATCGGTTGCTTCGCGATTACCGAGGCCGACGCGGGATCGGATGTCGCGGCGTTGCGCACCACGGCGACGAAAAACGGCGATAACTACCTGCTTAACGGCAGCAAGATTTTTATTTCAAATGCGCCGGTGACCGACAGTGGGCTGGTATACGCCTACACCGACCGGTCGCAGAAACACCGCGGCATGTCGGCTTTCTTCGCCGACTGGAAACAGCCTGGTTTGACACGCAAACCGCTGGAAACGCTTGGCGCCCATTGCTCGCCGCTTGGCGAATTGATTTTTGATAGCTTTCCGGTTCCCGTGGCAAACCGTCTCGGCAACGAAGGCGACGGCTTCAAAATCTGCATGTGGCAGCTCAATCAGACACGGCTTAACTGCGCCGCTGGCGCGTTGGGTGTGGCGCGGGCGGCGAAAGAAGCCGCTGTCGACTATTGCAACCAGCGCGTGCAGTTCGGCCAGAAGATCGGTGAGTTCCAGATGAATCAGGATATGATCGCGCAGATGATCGTGCACGAAGAAGCCGCGCGGCTGCTCGTTTATCGCGCCGCATGGCTAGGCGATCAGAAAAAGCCAAATAACTTGGAAACCTCCATCGCCAAGTACACAGCTGCGGAATCCGCGAATTTCGCCGCCGACGCCGCCATGAAAATTCTCGGCGCGTACGGCTATTCCACCGAATTCCCCGTTGAACGCTATTACCGCGACGCTAAGTCCTACCAGATCGTCGAGGGTTCCTCGAACGTCCAGAAAATGATCATCGCCCAGGATGCGCTGGGATATAGGAAGGCGAATCGATGACTGATGTCGTCACGTGTAGCAGTCCGAATCACTGTAACGGACGTTTTCACAAAGAGTGCTGTAATTACGCTGGTTGCTGCGTATAAATCTTAATGGCATCAGATAGCGAGAATGACTCAACTTTCTTCAGCGAACGCGATTTCCTTTCTTATCTATCATCTATTTTGCCTATTGGTCGGAAGATCTCAGCAGCCACTAACGAACGCCCTAAACTGAAGGTCGAGCTAGAGCGATTTGATCCATTAACTTCAGCAGCATTGGTCTCTGGTCTACTGACCGAACCATCTCTTCAATCAAATACCGTTCGCATAGAGCTTCTAATTCATCTTTTGCTGACATTTGGGCGGGGAAATCGAAACCCGGGAGAGAGGGAAATTGCTAGGTGGATTAATAGTGAACTTGGGGCGACGGTTTTTGCACTGATGGAGGACCCACCGGAAGATGTATTTGTCTCGAATGTGACCACGGGTGAGGGAAATATCCGGATATTTGAAGGTGTTTGGGAAAGTAGCGATTTTTACCTTCAAAGGATCTTAAACGTAGTCGAAACCTTACCCGATGATGACGCCAGTCGCCAATTGAGGCGGGAAGTTTTCGCGATCCTCAGGCTTAGTGAGGAGATGGCAGTTCGGCGCGGACTTGCTATGTTTTCTTCGGGCGCCGGCAACGAAGAGCAAGAAAATGGCATTCCGTCATGGCGACAAATGAAATTACTTCGCAGCGCCATTACATTTTCGGCTTTGGACTTGGAGCGCTTACAGATCATGCCTTCAGATCTGGAACCGTTCATCTTTTCTTTAGAGGACCGAACTAGGCTTAGCGAGCAAGAGCTGGGTGACAGCGACCTTGAGCGGTGTCCGGTTATCAAGGATGGGGCGAAGTGGCTGGTTTTGTTGCCCACAGCTATAAGTGTTGCTGTGCGCCAACGTGTCCTATCTTGGATGCGTCAGCAGCGCCACGAAGATGATTTTGATAGAGCCTTTATCGCCGAATACCGAAAATTCTTAGCTATTACCCGGATCCTGGGTGGTCGAATTCCTCGTGGCCTGCCCCTACCCCCGAAGAAGGTTGCAAACAGCGCGTTACTAGAGGTGTCAACTCAGATTGATGCAGGGCGCTACCTACAGCTAATCGCCATTGTCGATCGTCTGGCAGCATTCCTAAGGCATGGCTTCTCATTACCTGGTTCGGATGTCTCTCAGTTGAGCAAGGAGATCGAGCTAAGGGTTGAAAATGCTAAAGCCCATTTTCGTGAACAGCAGGACTTCAGGCAGTGCTTAACGCTCCTGGTTTGGTGCGGTTATGGTCGGCCCGGGAAGTGCGAAGTCCCGAAAGAGGCTCCAGATTGGAAAATCGAATCGGTGTCTGCTCCGGACCTTGAGATTCTTGGCGCGATACCCGACGAGTCACCGCTGTTTCTTTGGAAGCTTGTGGAACATGAAAGGTTCCTGCGTCAGCAGGGTGTCTCTATCGCGAACGCCAACGGCTTATTGAATCTTTACGGGTGGTGGTCTCGAACGAATCACATGATGCTTGATAAAAACATGGAATTTGGTTTGGGAAGGCCACTGAACTTAATGATCCCAACGAATTGTCTTGAAAAAGTACGAACAAGAATGCGGCAAAGCTGGGCTAATCACGTTCTAGCCCTTCCGAGTGGAAGAATGGTGAGGGTCATACGCAAATCGTTTGATAGCCATTTTCCTGAGGACCACGCCAAACCCAGCTACGGTTGTATCGATGCCGCCATTACGGGGAAATTGCTCGCCGCGTATGTCGGGAAGAAGCTTGTTTGGTGGGTTGGCGGCGATCCAGATAGGACCAGATTGTCCCGCGATCTGATCTATCGCGTTTGGGATGCAGTAAGTTGCTGGCTCGAACGAGCCGTGCCAATTCTCGAAGAAGAATTAGATTTGAGTAATGGAGCTGTTTTGATTGACCTTGATTTCAGCGACGTTCAGCTAACGCAAGTAGAGCCAGCATCAGAAGACGTACTGCGGGCATGCTTATCAGTTTCCGTCAAATCGGAAACGAGAACTGTTCAGATTGCCTTTCACGATCCGTTTTTTGGTGCGTTCGGTCATCCAAAAAACATCGGCGAACGCGAAATATTACGTGCACTAACGAAAGGGGTTTTGACCCTCGGAGGACGCACAGCAGATGAGCCCACATTACGTCGGCTTCTTGAATCGATTATACCAAATGAAGATGCTCGACATTTACATTTTTTCAAGGCAGCTCATTTCCGGGATTACATTCGAGAACACGACAGACCAAAGAGTCTCTTCATCGACGAAGCAGATGATGCGCGTTGCACACTTGGACTCGGCTGGCTAGTTAGAAACCCCGATGAAGGAGACCACCTGACAAACCAGGACGAGAGCGTTCGATTCCTGAATAAGGTTGTAGATGCCATCTGGCAACGAATGCTCCCGAAACTTCACATGCTCGACCGCCTAAGCGTGATTCAGCAGTCACTGCGGTACATCGAGGGTGTCGAGGTCGACCGATCACAATGGGAACGGACAATTCGAGCGGTAGTTGCGCTTAGAGACGATAAACAGGCTGCCAAGGATAGAGTGGTACGTGAAATCGCACGATTCAATGCTGCTACGCTTGTCTCAAGACTGGTTGTTGAGATGGCTGTTTGTGAGTGTCCAATTACTGGAGGCCAATCGGCGGGCGTTCTCGATCTACAGCCTTTGATGTCCGATGCGTTTTTTATGTTTTACCTTGGTGGCTGCTCGGATGCCATTCAAAAAGGCATCATGGAGCCCGAAATTCAGATTGCACCCAACGGTAATGTTCTAACTCACGCGGGATTCCAAGACGAAATTGTTGAGCCTTTTGGCCGTCAATTCGCGATGACTCACCTTGAACACGAGACCTCTCGTTACGATAAGCACTTTGAGTCGGTGAAAGCGGTGCCGTCTGTTGACGGAACATTTCCAGAACAATTCTTGAACGCCGTAAAAAGAGAATTTGGTCTTTCCATAGACGAGCTTCGGGGCTTTCGCGATACTCTCGAGCAATGGGCCCTGGAACAACGAAAGTGCGTATTTGTTGCGCGTAAGGAAGACATAATTTCATACTGCGCCTCTAGTAAGCTAACAAACGCTAACGTTGCCAAGGTCGTCTTAAATCAGTTCGAACTTTGGCCCCGGCAGGGTTGGGACACTACACCTAAAGGTTTCAAGAGTAAGGATTGGTATCCGTGGCGTTTCGGACGCAGGCTCTCCTTGATCTGGCGACCACTTTTGCGACTTGAAGAGGGTGACAATCCAAGGTACGTCATATCGCCTGGCCTGATAGGTACCAATCTTATGCATGTTCTACGTCTTTACTATGAAGGATTGGTGCCGACAGATAAGTGTAAAACGAGCGCTATGAGACGATGGGTCGGTGAGGAATTAAACCGGCGTGGACACGCGTTTGCGAGTAAGGTTTTCGAGGCTTTGCGATTGCTAGGCTACCAAGCGCGTCTCGAAGCAAAGATCGACCACCTGCTTAACGAGAAGCTAACAAGAGACTTCGGTGACGTAGATGTTCTTGCGTGGCGCCCCTCTAGCAGAAAAGTTCTCGTTATCGAATGTAAAGATCTTAGACTTGCCAAGACTCCAAATGAAATCGCAGAACAGTTAACCTATTTCACTGGGCAAATATTGGCTAACGGAGAAAAAGACGATTTGCTTAAGCACATCGATCGGTGCAATCTGTTGAAAGAAAGATCCCAAGTTCTTGCGGAGAAAATTGGGATGCAAGACATAAACATCGAAACCATTGTGTGCTTTAGTCACCCTGTTCCTATGCAGTACGTCAAAACGCGACTGCCCGACGTATCCTTTATGACACTTCAGGAACTTGAGTCAGCACAATTTTGAGCGGAAGCACGATTCCCCCGTCGAGCTCTACTATCGCGACGCCAAGTCCTACCAGATCGTCGAAGGCTCCTCGAACGTGCAGAAGATGATCATCGCGCAAGACGCGCTGGGCTACCGGAAGGCGAATCGACAATCGTGATAGTCAGCGTATACGCAAATTGGAAATGTTACTGTTGTTAGCATAAGATATAGCGAGCAAATATGAAGCTTGAATACCCAGACTTGATTCACGCGATTGTTTGGTACGCCAGCAAGCGTGAAGAAAAACTAACAACGCTTCGGCTGGTAAAATTTCTCTATCTAGCTGATCTGTATCACGCGAGAGTCTCAAAGGGAGAGACCCTAACGGGGTGGCCTTGGGCTTTTGTATATTTCGGTCCGTGGTGTCAGCAAGCAAAAGAAGCTATTGACAACGCAGCCCAGAAGGACCTTGTTATCGTCAAGGAAATTCCGAGCAAATACAATGACGAGAAGGATTACCGCTTGTTTTGGGTCGACGAGATAGATGACGAGCCGAAAATCATCGATGCCCTTCCCACTTATGTATGGAGCAAGCTTCAATGGGCGATTCAGAAATGGGCGGATGATTCGTCTGGACTGCTAGATTACGTCTACTTCGAGACGGAACCCATGCTTGAAACAAAGCCTGGCGCACTCTTGGATTTTGGGCGATCACAGATGCCCGTCGTAAGCAAAAGAATCGAAATGAAGAAAATACCGAAGGCCAAACTGGACGAAGCTAAGAAAACGATTGCTCGCCTTCAAGAAAAATACAAGAAAGGCATTAGCTCAAGACCGTCGCAAGGAGCAACCGATGCCGTTTACCAAGAGTTCGTTTCGCAGCTCGAAGAAGAGGACTTGGAAACGGGTCTTGAAGGTACGGCCGAGTTGGAAGACTTAGACTCAGGTCGGAAGTCATGAGCCCCCGATGGGAATTACCCAGATCGTTGATCCCTTCTATCAGTCCCTTAATCTAAAAACTCTGAAAAACAAGCCTCTCGTCGGCCAATTCTGCTGGATCGCATCGCCGCATATTGACCGAATCCCAAGAATAATGGAGGTGGAGAGAGAAAGTCCTACCGAGCATTACGCCACGAAGTTCAAGATCAGAAATATGATCGATCAAGACTTTAGGCGAAAGCAGAAGCTCCCTATTTGGTCATTGACACTACGCGAAACCGAAGAGTTGTTACTGCAGAAGGCGAAGAAAAGACTTGCGATAACTATAGCGGCAGAAAACACAGTGTTTGACGATATCAATGAAGCCCTTGCAGCACGAGAACACTTACAGGAAGAAAACATACTTGTACTGCCGCTCTATGGCATCGAATCTGCGGGACATGAAGGTGGATTCCCTCCAGTGATGGTCGCGCGAATTAAAGCCCTGATGTACCGGCAATTCTTTTATTGCCCGTACAAAGCGCCGGTGTATGAAGCTGTAGTCCGATTGGATCGAATCCAACCAGTTATTCCGCTCCATCCTAGCTGGACTCCAACAGACACAGCTCTCTCAGGAGAAGCTTTAGGCTTTCTCATGGGAATGCTACGCGAATATTTTGGAGCGCCTGAGGACGAGGAAATGAAAGCCCTCAGAGAGATCGTCCAGGACGCCTTACCGGACGAGGCGAAGGTTCCACAAAAATAAAGTCAGAGAGACGGGCAAACAAACAGCTGCGGTTTTTCCCCGGAAGGATCAGGTTCGACTCGCACTCGGATGCCGTATACCTCATCGATGGTCTTTTCCGTCAGCACCTCCCTCGGTGAGCCGTCTCGATAAATTTTTCCTTCACGCAACATCACCAGGCGGGAAAAGAACAGCGCCGCGAGGTTGAGATCATGCAGCGCGCCGACGATGGTCAAGACGCGCTCACGGTTGAGCCGGCGCAGCAGCTCGAAGACTTGGACCTGATGCTTGAGATCGAGAAATGCGGAGGGCTCGTCCAGCAAAAGAATTTCCGGCTCCTGCGCCAAGGCGCGCGCAATCATCACGCGCTGTTTTTCGCCGCCGCTCAATTCATGCAGGTAGCGGTCGGAGAGAAATAAACAATCGGTTAACTCCATGCTTGCTCGGGCGACCTCGATGTCCTTTTTACCTTCGAGGGCGAAGGGACTGTGATAACTGGCTCTGCCCATCAAGACGATTTCGGCCACCGTGTAGGGAAAATTAACATGGCTTTCTTGCGCCACGACAGCGAAAAGTTTGCTCAGTTCCCGCCTGCCGTAGGTTGCGATATTTCTGCCGTTCAGTTTGATCTCGCCTTGCGCACTCAGCACCGCCGACAGAACCCGAAGAAGAGTGGTTTTTCCCGAGCCGTTGGGACCGAGAATACCGACCATTTCACCTTTTTCGACCGAAAGAGACACGGCGTGAAGCACCGCTCGGTCTTTGTAACCGAACGACAGGTCGCGGGTGTGGATCGCCGGTTTCATAAAGCCAACTTTCTTCTACCCTCGCGGTAGAGGAGAAAAAGAAAAAAGGGGCCACCGAAGAAAGCGGTAATGATGCCCACGGGTAGCTCCGCCGGGGCGAGCATGACGCGCGCGAGGGTGTCCGCCCAGCATAAGAAGATACCCCCGGCCAGAAATGATGCCGGCAGCAGCAGTCGGTGATCGCTGCCGACAATCAGGCGCACAACGTGTGGGATCATCAGTCCGACGAAGCCGATCATGCCGCTCACCGAAACCATGGCGCCGATCATCAACGACGAAGCGACGAAGATCTGGCGCTGGAGCGCGACGGTTTCCACGCCCAATTGCATGGCTGCTTCTTCGCCCAGTGTGATCAGATTGAGTGACAGTCCTTTTGCCCACAGCCAAAGAAAACCGACAATGATGTAGGCCCAAATGAAAGCGACGGTGAGATAAGCCCGAGTAGAAAGGCTGCCCATGAGCCAAAAAAGCAGTCCCTGGGCCTGGTAGAAATCGACGATGGAGTTGAGAAACATGATCACGGCGGCGATGAAGGAATTGAAAATCACGCCCGAGAGCAGCAGGTGGTAAGGATGGAGGCGCCCGTGGAATAATGAGAAGCGGTAAACCAGCATCATGCTGAGGAGCGCGCCGAGAAACGCCGCCAGTGGCACCCAAGAAATTTCACCGAGGAGCCCGCCAGCGATGGGCAGCAGCCAGTGGGGAAAAAGGATCAGTCCCAAAATTCCACCCAAAGAAGCTCCCCCCGAGACGCCAAGCATCTGCGGGCAGGCGAGCGGATTGCCGAGTAAAGCCTGCAGCACAACGCCGCAAGCCGCCATACCGCCGCCGATGGCGACTCCCAGCAGGACGCGTGGGAGGCGCGCGCGAAAAAGTATCTCAGCGTCGGGGTTCGCGGAAAATATATTCTGCAAAGCTTGGGAGAGATCGAGGCGAACCGGTCCGAGCAGCGCACAGCCGACAACGGAGAACGCCAGTAGCGCCAACAGCACCCCGTTGACTAAAATCATCCTCCTACGGTCGAGAACCTTCACATCCACTTCCTTTATTGGGTCCCCGTTTGGATTCTGCGAAGCATTCCGGATGCACGAGGCGCGCGATTTCTTCCAGTCCCTCGCCGACCCGCGGTCCTGGCCGGAGAATCTTGTCGGATGGATAGGCATAGACACGCCGCTCTTTTACCGCGGGAATCGACTTGAGATCGTCCCAGTGTTTGGCGGATCGTTCCCGCTCTGATCCCATCCCAGCCTCGATGATGACTTGCGGTGCTTTCGCCACCACGTACTCATCGGGTAGATTGAGCCAGGGTTGAGCCGCGTTGCCCGCAATATTTTCACCGCCGGCTAAAGTAATCAGCTCGTCGATGAAATTCTTCCCTCCCACGGCGACCAAGGGCTGAAGCCCCACAGCCAACAGAGTGGAGCGGCGCGGCGCGGGCGCAACTCGCTTCTTTACTTCGTCAAATTGCTCGGTGATTTTGTACACGAGTTTTTCTCCTGCATCTGGGCTTCCCAACAATTCGGCGATGCCCTTGATGGAATTCAAAATGTCGCTCAGACTCGCCAGTGAAATCAAAGTCACTTTAAGGCCGAGGCGTTCCATCTCTCTCGCCTTCACCGGATCGGTGGCGCTGCTGACCCCGATTACGAGGTCCGGGCGCTTGGCGACGATCGCTTCAAGGCTGGGACTCATAAAACCGCCGATCTTGGGAAGCTTGAGCGCTTCGGCAGGATAGTCGCAATAGGTCGTTACCCCGACCAAGCGATTGCCGAAGCCCAGGGCAAATATTGTCTCGGTTACGCTGGGCGCGAGAGAAACGATTCTTCGCGGCGCCGGCGTCGCTGCCTGTGCGAAGACGTTGAGTCCGCACAAAAGACTCAGGCTTCCGACAAAACAATGGACAATCAATATTCGCTGCGAACGATTCATCGTAATCCCAGAGCCAAGAAAACCATCACCGAGGTCTCGCTCAATTCTCCAAGAGCCCCAAAAGTATCGCCGGTCACGCCGCCCAAACGACGGTGAAAATAGCTTTTGCTCGCCAGGGTGAAGAGGGCGACCCAGGCCATCATGGCGATGCCGGTTTCATGCAAGATGGCCGCAACCAGAAGCAGGCTGATGAATGTAGCGAAAAGAAAATGTTTTGTTCCTAGATGATCGATCAAAGTCGAACCCAATCCCGCTTTCGCTGCCTTGGAACGATAGCCCAGCAGCACCATCGCCCAACGGCCCAAGACCGGCGCGATCAGCAGCGCCCGCCACCGATCGACGTCCATGCTGGCGAGCGCGTGGATTTTCAAGAACAGCACCAGGACAATTGCCATAACACCAAAGGCGCCGATGTGACTGTCATCCATGACGCGCAAGATACGTTCACGGTCGCCGCCGGCGCCCAATCCGTCGAAAGTATCGCCGAGGCCGTCCAGGTGAAGGCCGCGCGTCAACAGGGCCAGAACGGTCAAGAGCGCCACGCTCAATAACGCTGGGCTCGCAAACGCTTCCAACAGCACGTTCACCAGCACCAAGATCAGGCCCAGCAAAAAGCCGATCACGGGAAAGAAAATCGCGGACGGTCCCAGTTCGTCGGCCGAACGATCCGTGCACCTAGGCCAGGGAAAGAGCGTCAAGAACTGAAGCGCCGCAAGAAAAGAGCTCACGGAAGCTTCTCTTTCACGCCGGCGGATTGGAAGGTCGCCATCTCGCCCAGGATTCTTACCGACGCTTCGATCAAGCCCATGAGCAAGCACGCGCCGGTGCCCTCGCCGAGGCGCATCGATAAATCCAGGACAGGCGCGAGTTTGAGCTCGTTGAGCATTAACCCATGGCCTCTTTCCGCGGAAAGGTGCGAGGCGAAGAGAATTTCCCGGACCTGCGGAGAAAATCGTTGCGCGAGGAGCGCTGCGGCGCCGGATATGAAACCATCCAGCAACATCGGCACGTGAAACGCTGCCGCGGCCAAAATCACTCCCGTCATGGCGCCGATTTCCAGGCCGCCTACTTTGGCGAGAACGTCTAGCGGATCGTTGGGGTCGGGCCGGTTAAGATCGAGACCTTTTTCGATCGCGGCGATTTTTCTTCCGAGCGTTGCATCGTCGATTCCCGTGCCCCTGCCAACAACGTCAGCCGACGCAGCGCCCGTCAAAGCACAAAGAATGGCTGCGGCGCTGCTGGTGTTGCCGATTCCCATGTCACCGGCGCCGAGCAAAAATAAATTTTGCGCCGTAGCTTCCGCAGTTGCGAGCTGAACGCCGAGTTCAACAGAGCGTAGCGCCTCTGCGCGCGTCATCGCTGGTCCTCGTGCAAAATTCGCCGTGCCGCGGCGTACCTTGTAGTTGCGCAGCCCACGGGGGGCGGCAAAGTCGTGATCGACGCCGACGTCGACGACTTCGGTGTCGACGCCGTGATGGCGCGCCAATACGTTGATCGCGGCGCCGCCATGAAGAAAGTTGTAAGTCATCTGAGCCGTGACTTCTTTGGGATACGCACTGACGGCCTCCTGTGTGATGCCGTGGTCGGCGGCAAAGACGAACAAGAGTTTGCGCCCCAACCGCGGCGGTACTTTTCCCTGGATGACGGCGATGCGGCGCGCCAGCTCTTCCAATTTACCAAGGCTTCCGTGCGGCTTGGTCAGGGAATCGAGCCGCTGCTGCGCTTCAGTTTCGATGGAACGATCCAAAGGACGGATTTTTTTGATCGTGTGGTCTAGGAGCATAGAGTTGACTTCTTTACGACCATCGGAATTCCCGCAACCGTAAGAATGACTTCGGTCGCTATTGCAGCGATTCGCTGATTGACCCGACCTGCGAGGTCACGAAATTGGCGCGCCAGCGGATTATCCGGCACGATGCCCCAGCCGACCTCGTTTGTGACTAAAACGACGTGGAAATCCAATCGCGGCAGTATTTCCACCAATGTCTCGACTTTTTCCGCGACGTAGTTTTCGTCGGACCGGATCAAAAGATTACTGAGCCAAAGAGTCAAACAATCCACCACGGCGCAATCTATTTGGTTACGACGCGCGAGCAACACATCAGTCAGTTCTAAAGGCTCCTCGATGGTGACCCACTCGTTCCCGCGCCGTTTCTGATGTTCAGCGATTCGCAGCGCCATTTCTTCGTCTTTGGCTTCGGCGGTCGCCAGGTAGAGCCGCCGCCTACCTAATTCGCTGGCGCGCCGTTCGGCGTAGGTGCTTTTTCCCGAGCGCGCGCCGCCGGTGACCAAAATAGTTTGACTAGCCATGGAACGATCCGATGGATGAAGTCGTCCATTCCTCGAGCGCCCGGAGCAGGCATCGGTTGTCCCTTCGCCCTTTCACAGCGATACGAAAATAATCGTTACCGAGTCCCGCAAATGAATCGCAGGCACGGATGAGAATTTTTCTGCGTAATAGAAAAGAACGGAGCCGAACCGCGTCACCGGCGTGCCGCTCGATCTTGACGAGCAAGAAATTGGTCTTTGACGCAAAGGGATGGAACCCTTCGAGCCCCTCCAGGCGCTCGAATAAAAACTGTCTTTCCCGTTCCAGCCAGCGCGCCGTCTTTGCCATGAAGTTCTCGTCCTTGAGACAGGCCAGCGCCACGTTCAGTGCCGGGGCGTTGACGGACCAGGGCTCCTGGCGAGCGGCGAGCTGCGCGACTCGGCGAGCTTCACCGAGAAGATAGCCGAGCCGGAGCCCGGGTAAGGCGTAGTATTTTGTGAGCGAGCGCAACACGATCAGATAAGGATTCTGTCGCGCCAACGCCTTAATGGATTCTCCTTCGACAAAATCAATGAAAGCTTCGTCGACGACGATAAAACATTTACGCGTCAGAGCAGCGTCAGCGATCTTTTCTATCTCAATCCTAGAGATCAGCTGGCCCGTCACACTGTTAGGCGTAGGGAGAAAGACAATGTCGCAATCTTTGTCCCAGGCAGCCGTAACCCGCTGGGTCGAGAACTGAAAGCCGTCATCGGTGCCAAAAGTAAGCTCGCGGATATCCGCTCCGGCTAGTGCCAGAGCATTGGAATATTCCGAAAACGCCGGACCAACAATCAATGCCTTGCGTGGCCGCAGAGCGGCGCACAAGAGATAGATGAGTTGGGTTGAACCGTTGCCGACCAATACTTCCGCGGCACTCATCCCATGATGTTCAGCCAAAGCTTCCTTGAGTTTTTCGCCATAAGAGGCAGGGTAACGCGAGATTTCGCCGTAGCTCTTGATGAAGACTTTGCGTGCTGAAAGTGGCGGGCCCAAGGGGTTGATGCTGGCGCTGAAATCAAGAATCTCATGGGCTTCGATGCCGGCGTGGCGCGCCCACCGATCGACATCGCCGCCGTGTTCTCTGTCGAGCCGTGGCTCTAGCCGCGTGTCGTCGACAATAGCGCGAAAGTCGCGAGCGAGAGAATCGCCGTGACCAGACATAAAGCACGTCCCTCCTTCAACATTTCGATTCCCACCGGCGTCGAGTCTTCGCCCATATAGGGCTTATAGACTTCTTCACCGAAGTAAATGCTTGGACCGCCAAGCCGGATGCCGAAGGCGCCGGCCAGCGCCGCCTCTGGGTAGCCCGCGTTGGGGCTCAAATGATTGGCATGATCGCGCCGCACGGTTTGAAAGGCGCGCGCTGGATTCAGACGCGCCGCCAAGGCAGCGACAACGATAAAGAGAGCGGTCAGACGCGCGGGAATATAGTTAACCACATCGTCCAGGCGCGCAGCGAACTTGCCAAAGTAAAAATACCGTTCAGTGCGGTAGCCGATCATGGAGTCCAGCGTGTTGATCGCTTTGTAAGCGATCGCCAGCGGTATCCCGCCGAGAAAAAGATAAAAGAGCGGCGCCACGATGCCGTCGCAGGTGCTCTCGGATAAAGATTCCAGGCTAGCGCGCAACACTTTGTCTTGGTTCAAGTTTGACGTCTCTCGCCCAACAATATGAGAGAGTTTCTCGCGCGCCACGACGAGGTTTCCGGAACGGAGCGGCGCTTCAATGAGTTTTACCGCGTCAAGCAAACCACGGGTTGCCAGAGTGGTGGAAGCCAAGGCCGCGTTGGCGCTGAATGAAACCCATAATGGCAACAGGTTAAACAGAGCAATCAGTGCTAACGCTATCGTTGCCGAGAGCGTAACTAAGAAGAGTGACAGCGTCATGCCGACGAGAAAGTCTAGGCGGGCGTTGCCGCTGCGCAACCACCGTTCGCCATGGAAGATATGTTTACCCATCAGGACCACCGGATGAGGCAGCCAGCGGGGGTCGCCGATGGCGAGATCCAAAAGGAAGGCGCCGATCAAGATTGCTGCCGAGGAGTTCAGAAGGGATTGCCAGTCCATCGATATCTTTAGTTCCCAGCGGCGCTGCTGTCCCGGGCTTCGTCGAAAACCATATCGCGCTCAGACGTCGTAAAAATCGCCGCTGCTGATCGACGTTCATCTGTCATGGAATTTGCTCTGCGGCGCTGCGCCGTTCTTGTTCGATGCTTGCGCCAATCCGTTTCTCACAGCAAAATATGCCGCCCGGCCGATCAGTTCGCCGAGCTGTGTATGTTTGCCGCAGTAGCGCTCGCGTTCGCGGCCGAGAGAAACGACGGCGATGCAATCGGTCCCAGTGCCGGTGGCGGTGAGAGTGGACAATGAACTCTGGATGCCCGCTTCATAGAGCGCGCGCACGCGACCCTCTGGCGCAATCTGCATTGCTTCCACCATGGCTTCGTCCGTGAGTCCCGGCTGAACCGTGAGTGTCATATTGATGGTGTGGAGCCGCGACGGCACGGGTTCCTCCAGCGTAACCGATGCTGGGTCTCCAACCGAAAGAGCGTTACCGCAGCCCACCGTCGCAAAGCAGTTCACCCCAACGTTGCCGGCTGAGAGTGGCGTGTGAATTACACTATTCATTGCTACGGCGGTCGCCATTGCCACGACCGTGCCTTGAAGCTCCAATCGTGACGCCGCTTCTTCCAGCCATCGGTGCGGTCGGGCACAGAACAAGCGATCGCTGCCGGTGACGTGGTGATTGATGATGTGATCGGCGTGACAGAAACCGCCGTTAACCACGGCCCAACTCAGCGTTCGCGCCGGTGCTGGAAAGCTAACGATCAAAGCGTCTCGCTCGATGCGAATGATAAACGATGGATTCATGCTCGATGCTTCAGCCAAAACACTGTGACTCCGCGGCTCGGCAGGCGGCGACGAAACTGCGGGCGAACTTCGGGTTCGAGCCAAAATGCAAGTGCACGTAACTGCCCAGGCAATTCTTGCAACGATAACCCGCGCTTACTTTCTTCTTGCCTTGCCCATCGATGACGTAGACGGTATCGATCGCCTTCGCGCTGGTAGTGCCGTGGATTTCCGAATAATGAAACTCGTGGCCCCGGATTCTTTCTCCCGGCGCGGCAAATGTTTTCTTCACAGTCATGACCTCGCGATAGCCGAGCGCTTGTAAGCGCGCCAGCATCCTGGTCTTGAATGGAAAGGCGCCGATCATCGGATGTGCCCGCTGCGTGCTGTCCGTCAAAACCGCAGTGAGGTACATGAAGCCCCCGCATTCCGCGTAAACCATGCCTCCGGCTTCCACGAAAACTTTCATCGCCGCGCGCATGGAACGATTCCGCGAAAGCTCCTTGGCGTAAAGCTCAGGATAACCACCGCCCAGATAAACGCCTTTAGTTCCTTTTGGAAGTCCGCGGTCACGGATCGGGCTGAAGTTTGCGATCTTTGCCCCCGCGTTTTTCAGGATATCGAGATTATCGGGATAGTAAAAACAAAATGCCCGGTCGCTGGCGACCGCAATCGGCACTTTGCCATCCGCCAGTTTTCTCGGCGGCGCCGCAACCGGCGCGATAATCTCGGTTCGCGTGCTCGCGAGTAAACGATCCAATTCGACATGTTCTTCGATCAGGCGGGCAAGCTGACTAATAAAAGATTTGCCAAGCCAACCTTCTTCAGCGACCGTTAGGCCGAGGTGGCGTTCGGGGATGGTCACTTTGTCATTGGTCGGGATGCCGCCGAAACACGTGAGGCCCGGCAAGGATTTCAGAGCTTCCTTAAGGTACTGGAGATGACCGGGTCCAGCCACCCGGTTGAAGATAACTCCGACGAGTCGGACTTTCGGATCGAACTCGCGATAACCTAGAGTCATGGCGGCGACACTACGAGCCGCCGCCGCGGCGTCGACGACCAGAATTACCGGCAACCTGAGCTGCTTCGCCATCTCCGCCGTGCTGCCTTCTTCGGTGGCACCGCTTCGGCCGTCGTAGAGCCCCATCATGCCCTCGACTATGGCAACGTCTTTGTCTTGAACGTTTCCCACGAAGGAGCGGCGATTGTAACCTTTCGACAACATCCAACCGTCCAAGTTGTAAGACGGAATACCGCAAACTTTCGCGTGCAACCCGGGATCGATGAAATCCGGGCCTATCTTGAACGGCTGGACTCTCATGCCGAGCCGTCGCAAAGCCGCCATGAGACCGAGCGAGACCGTAGTCTTCCCGACGCCGCTATGGGTGCCGGCGATGACCAATGCTGAGATAGTGCGCATACGTGATTCAGCCCGGTAGATTCCTCGGCCGGCGAGCGCATGGCTCGACGATCCAATTCTTGATTAGATTTATATCCAACGATTTTCTGAGATGGTCCGCCAGGCGATCGATGCGCGCGTCGCGTTCGGCGCGGACGCGAGCATATTTTTCCGCGGGAGCGAGGTCGACGGCGGCGCGGGCGGTTCGAATAAACGCATGGCGAAAATCATCGTTGTCGAAAAATCCATGCACATAAGTACCGAAGAGGCGACCTGATTCACTCACCGCGCCGTCGGGAAGAGACTCCATCGTTGGCTGACGTTCAATGTCGGCGAGAGGACGCGCTCCGGTTTCATAGAGCGTTTCACCGACGTGAATCTCGTAGCCTTCGAACGTGACCTGCGGCGAAGAATCGTTCCGGAAGAAATTCTGTCTCAGGGAGCCCCGAACGTGTCGCACAGTCTTACCCGCG
>DASPXM010000185.1:0-8133 GCA_035637295.1 Verrucomicrobiia bacterium | reverse complement strand
CTGCAGTCGATCCACTCGAAGCCGGTCGCATCGCAATCGGTTTCAAACAGTGCCGGTTCGTTTCGATAAAAACGATTGAGGTCGGCAAGCCAACGCTGAAGGCCGGCATGGGGCGCCAAACCCAACAACTGCCAATCGAGGCTCGAGTCATGCGCCCATTCGCGCCATTGACCGAATTCGCCGCCCATGAACAAGAGTTTCTTGCCGGGCTGCGCGTACATGTATCCCAGTAACAGCCGCAGGTTGGCGAATTTTTGCCAGTCATCGCCCGGCATCTTGCTGAGCAGCGAGCGCTTGCCGTAGACCACTTCATCGTGCGACAGCGGCAGCACAAAGTTTTCCTGAAAAGCATAGAGCATGCGAAAGGTGAGCTTGTTGTGATGATACTTTCGAAATATCGGATCTTGCGACGCATACTCCAACATGTCGTGCATCCAGCCCATGTCCCATTTCAGACCAAAGCCCAGCCCGCCGACATAGTTGGGCCGGGAGACCATCGGCCATGCCGTCGATTCTTCGGCAATGGTCTGGGCTGAGGGAAAACTTTTGTAGACTTCCTCGTTGAAGCGGCGCAGAAAGCCGATCGCTTCAATGTTCTCTCGTCCGCCGTATTTATTCGGTATCCATTCGCCTGCATTCCGGGCGTAGTCGAGATAAAGCATCGATGCCACCGCATCGACCCGCAAGCCGTCGCCATGATATTTTTCCAGCCAGAAAAGCCCGCTGCTGATGAGAAAGCTGCGGATCTCATTGCGGCCATAATTGAAAATAAAGCTTTTCCACTCCTGATGGATACCCTGGCGCGGATCGGCATGCTCGAAGAGATGCGTGCCGTCGAAAAAGGCCAGTCCATGCTCGTCGCTGGGAAAGTGCGACGGCACCCAGTCGAAAATCACGCCGATACCATGCTGGTGTAGAGCATCGATCAACAGCATAAGATCCTGCGGGGTGCCGTAATTGCCCGAAGGCGCAAAATATCCTGTGGTCTGGTATCCCCAGGAACCGAAGAACGGATGATCCATGATCGGGAGAAATTCGACGTGGGTGAATCCCAGTTGCCTCAGGTACTGAGGCAGCTCTTCCGCCAGTTCGCGATAGGAGAGGGAGCGATTGCCTTCCTCAGGGCGCCGCCGCCACGAACCCAAGTGGATTTCATAAATCGCCATCGGCTTGTCCAGGCCATTACGCTCGGGCCGTCGATCGATCCATTCCTGATCGTTCCACGTGTAGTTCAAATCCCAGACGATCGATGCGGTCTTAGGCGGGACTTCGTTAAAGATTGAAAATGGATCCGTCTTGTTGACGCGGTAACCTTTGAAGCGGGAGCGAATGTGAAACTTATAAAGGTCGCCTTTGCCTACACCCGGCAAAAACCCTTCCCAAATTCCCGACGTTCCTCTGGGAGAGAGCGGATGACTGGCATTGTCCCAACTGTTGAAATTTCCCAGCACCGAAACTTGCTCGGCGTCGGGGGCCCAAACAGCGAAATAGGTTCCATTGACGTCATTGACACGGTACGCATGGGCGCCGAGCTTATCATAGAGGCGAAAGTGACTTCCTTCGTTAAACAAATAAATATCGTGATCGCCAAGAATCGTAAAATCGGACGCTGCCGGTTGTCTAAGTCCCATCGCTCTCACTCCTCTGAACGAATCACTGACTTCATGCGATGTATCGCATGGCTGTCGATCGCTTGAATTGGCATCAAGCCGCGTCGCTCGAATGCAAAATATCGAGAATGCCCATGATTGGAACGTCAACGAAATCGGGGCGGTTATTGAGCTCGTAGGCCAATTCGTACGTGGCTTTTTCGAGCAGGTGGATATCCAACAAAAAAGCCAGCTCGTCGCGCGTTGTCGGCAAGAATCCCGCTTGCGCGGTGGCGTCCAGATAGCCGCGTAAATAGGCGACCGACACCCAACGATTCCAAAAGCGCGCCCATGATCGCAATAGCGCCGGATCATCAGTCCGGGCAGTCTGGCTCTTTAGTTTCACCATCACGGCGTAATTGAAGGAGCGCAGCATGCCGGCGACGTCGCGCAGCGACGAGCGTTTTATGCGCCGCTCGCCGAGCGGGCGCGTCGGCTCGCCTTCAAAATCGATGATGACAAAGTCTTTGCCGGTAAAAAGCACTTGCCCCAAATGAAGATCGCCGTGACAGCGGATGCGCATGGCCGTGCTATTGACGTCCAACAATTGGCGGAAGCGAGCCAAAATAACGTTTTTGAGTTTCACGAGCTTATCGGCGTTGGCGCGGATCGGTTCGGGTAGGTCCTTCAGCCGTTTGCCGAGTAGATTCAATGATTGGTCGGCCATGGCGCGCATGCTCTGGTACAGTGACCGGCGATAAAGCGCCGTGAAAGGTTCCGGCGCGAAGGCGGCGCTCTTCACATCGGATGCCAGAGCCCGATGTAGTTCTCCGGTGCGCTGGCCCAGCAGCATCATCGAAGACAAGAAAGAACCGAGGGCGTGGCGGGCGAATTCTGGGATCTCTTCGTCAGCCAGTTCGACTAACGGGCGTGGTGTGAGCGCCGCCTCCTTGGCATCCGGTTGATGGGCGACGATTTCATCGAAGTACTGGGCTAGACTGTCCTGGGTATAACCCCAGGCGTCACCCTCGTTCGCCACCAGTCCATGAATGATTCCCACCATGGCCGGCTCAGCTCGTCCTTTGCGAAGCTGGAGCGCGCCAGCGAAAACCGGGCTAAACGCGAACCCGGCTTTTTCGGTGAGGAAGCGGCCGATCTCCAGATCGGGGTTAAGACCTTCGCTAACGCGGCGTATGAGCTTAAGGATCAAACGGTCACCGAAGGTCACTGAAGTATTGCTTTGCTCTCGTTTGAGGATCGTTGGCTCGAGCTCGACGGGGCCGTAGGCTTCGCGAAAGACCTTGGAGGGCTCCGTCAGCAATTCCGTGCCATTGGCCTTGAACCGCCGCCCGCGCGATACCGCGGTCATCAAGGCTTTGCAAAAATTTGTGTCGTAAACGGCATCGCAGAGAATTCCTTCGATCTCGCCGCTTGCTTCCGTGACCTTGAGCTGTGCAACAACGGCTTGGGGGTTCGCTTGGCGTATCTCAGACGCGCGCTCGGCCGCGACAAACCCGAGGGGCACGAAGTAGGTTTCGGCAGGCTTGCCGTGATACTGGATCTCCCAGGTGGTGAAACAGGCCGCCAAGGCGTCGCTGGGAAGCGGAATGAGGTCGACGATTTTCACCGAGCGGATCGGCTGAGCTTTGCCGCCAAACCAGCGGCGGCTCTGCAGGTATGCCGGCAAGGTTCGCTCCAGCGCCGCCAACGGCCCATACTGGAAAATGTTTTCCCACGAGCCGGTAATCTCCAAGGTTGCCGGCTCAAAGCCAGGCCGTGCGGTCTGACCTTCCGTCGCCGTTGGCGATTCCAGCTTGAACCAATAAAACGCGTGCGGGCCCAGCGTCAAAAAATAAGGCAGTTCGCCGATGCTCGGGAAACGCGTATGGCCGAAGAGTTCTATGGGGACCAGGCCTTTGTAGGCTGAAAGGTCGAGCTCGACGAAATTTACGAACCGGGACAAATTCGCCGCCACCAAAATGATCTCGTCCTTGTATCGGCGCAAAAATACCAGCACCTGGCGATTGTCCGGATAGAGAAACTCGATCGTCCCTTTGCCGAAGGCTTGGTAGTTTTTGCTCAAAACAATCAGCCGTTTCATCCACCAGAGCAGCGAGCTCGGGTTTTGCTGCTGGGCTTCGACGTTGACGGTTTCATAGTGGTGCTCGGGATCGATGTTGATCGGCAAGAAGAGCTTCTGCGGGTTGGCTCGTGAAAAACCGGCGTTGCGGTCCGCGCTCCACTGCATCGGCGTGCGCACGCCATTGCGGTCGCCGAGGTAGAAATTGTCACCCATGCCGATTTCATCGCCGTAGTAGATCACGGGTGTGCCGGGCAGAGAAAAGAGCAAGCTGTTGAGCAGCTCCATGCGCCGGCGGTTATTGTCGACTAAGGGCGCCAGGCGGCGGCGGATGCCGAGGTTGATGCGCGCGCGCGGATCGTTGGCGTAAACCTGATACATGTAATCGCGGTCTTCGTCGGTGACCATTTCCAGCGTAAGCTCGTCGTGGTTGCGCAGGAACAGAGCCCATTGACAGTTTTCCGGAATTTGCGGAGTTTGATCGAGAATATCGATAGTCGGAAAGCGATCTTCCATACGCAGGGACATGAACAAACGCGGCATCACCGGAAAGTGAAATGCCATGTGACACTCGTCGCCGGCGCCGAAGTAACTGGCGGCATCCTCGGGCCACTGGTTGGCTTCGGCCAAGAGCATGCGGTACTGGTATTTTCTGTCGACGTACGCGCGCAGCTCTTTAAGGAAGGCATGGGTCTCCGGGAGATTTTCGCAGTTGGTTCCTTCGCGCTCGCAAAGATACGGTACGGCGTCCAAGCGCAGGCCGTCCACGCCCATCTCCAACCAGAAATCCAAGACGTTGAACACTGCTTTACGGACTTCCGGATTGTCAAAGTTCAAGTCCGGTTGGTGTGAGTAGAAGCGATGCCAATAGTAAGCCTTGGCTATCGGGTCCCAAGCCCAATTGGAAAACTCGAAATCCTTAAAGATGACCCGCGCGTCGCGGTATTTCTCTTGTCCGACGCTCCAAACATAAAAGTCACGCGCGCTGCTGCCGGGCTTGGCCTCGCGCGCACGCTGAAACCACGGGTGTTGATCCGAGGTGTGATTGATGACCAGCTCGCTAATGACATAGAGACCACGTCGATGAGCTTCCCGCAAAAAGATTTTAAAATCCTGCACCGTGCCGTAATCAGGGTGGATATCGGTGTAATCGGAAATGTCGTAGCCATCATCTCGCAATGGCGAAGGATAAAAGGGCAAGAGCCAGATCGCCGTCACACCGAGGTCACGAATATAATCGAGCTTTTCGGTCAGCCCGGTGAAATCGCCGATGCCGTCTGCGTTACCATCACAAAACGCTCTGACGTGGAGCTCGTAAATGACCGCGTCCTTGTACCAGAGCGGGTTTTTCTCGAGCACAGGCTCTTCGCTTCTCTTGATCGCTCGACTCATGGCTGGTGCCTCGTTGCCTGCTACATGTAGTAATCGAAGTCTTGCTCCCGTTTGGTCCGGCCGCGCAGGCGGAAAATGTGGGCCGGCACAATCTGCGGGTTGAGCTCAACATAGATTCTCGGACCGTGGAACAAATAGCGCGCGTCGGTCAGCAGATCGTGTAGCTGGTAGGGTTCTGTCGCGCCCACGCCGAGAACCTCCAAGGGCACATCGACCCATCCCGATTGCACGTGGTGCGGGTCCAAATTGACCGCCGTCAAGATGGTATTCTGTGGCTTTTCACTGTGCTTCGCGTAGCAAATGATTTGGTCGTTATCGACCGGCACAAACTCCAGCCCGCGGTCGCTTTGCAGCGCGGCGTTCTCGCGGCGAATACGGTTCACCCGGGCGATCAATTCGCTCAAGCTGTTTTTTTGCTCCAGATCCCAGAATCTGATCTCGTATTTTTCCGAGTTTAGATACTCTTCACTGCCAGGCTCGCGCGCTTGGCTCTCGCAGAGCTCGAAGGCCGGACCGTAGATGCCGTAGTTTGCGCCGAGTGTGGCGGCCAATATTAGCCGCACCATAAACGCCGGCCGCCCGCCGAACTGCAGATACTCGGTTAGAATGTCAGGCGTGTTGGGCCAGAGATTGGGCCTGAAGTATTCGCGCACCTCGCTTTGGCTCAATTCCGTGAAATACTGCGAGAGGTCGTACTTGGAGTTGCGCCAAGCGAAATAGGTGTAGGACTGAGAGAAGCCCAGTTTTGCCAGACGGTACATGACTTTAGGACGGGTGAACGCCTCCGCCAGAAATATGACGTCGGGAAGATCCTTTTTGATTTCTTCGATCACCCATTGCCAAAAGGGAAATGGTTTGGTGTGCGGGTTATCGACGCGGAAGATGTGAACGCCTTGACTGATCCAGAACTGAATGACGGATTTTAGTTCTCGCCAGAGTTCCTCGGCGCCCTCGCCGGTAAATTCCAACGGGTAGATGTCCTGGTATTTTTTGGGCGGGTTTTCCGCATACTGGATCGTATTATCCGGCCGCCAATGAAACCACTCGGGGTGTTCGGTGACGTAAGGATGGTCGGGACTGCACTGGTAGGCCAGATCTAACGCGATCTCGATGTTATATTCGCGCGCCTTTTTTACCAGGCTTTGGAAATCCGCTAAGGTGCCGAGTGCTGGGTGAATCGATTTGTGGCCGCCCTCGCTGGAACCGATCGCCCACGGGCTGCCGGGATCACGCTTCTCTGCGTGCACGCTGCCGTTTTTTCCTTTGCGATGACTGCGCCCGATCGGATGAATCGGCGGCAGGTAAAGAACGTCGAAACCCATCGAAGCAACATAAGGAAGACGCCGTTCGCAATCTTTAAAGGTACCGTGCGTGTCCGGCGTCGTCGCGCACGAGCGCGGAAACATTTCATACCAACTGCTGAAGCGGGCTCTATCGCGATCAACGACGACGGACAGTTCCTTGGCATAACGGCTGACAAAACGCGCATCGGGATAGCGATTCACCAAGCGAGCAAGGTCCGCGTCTGTGGCGAGCGATAGATCTTCGCCGGGCTTTACCTTTCGCAGCGTCTCTGCCGCCTCGCGGAGCTTTGTGGCATCGACGCCAGTAGAGCGCCGGCTCGCTTCTTCGACCAGCTGAGCGCCGATCAAAAAGTCCAGCGGCTCCAGCTGGCGTGCGGCAAGTTTTTTTTCGAGATCACGGCGCCAAGAGCCGAAACTGTCGATCCAAGCCTGCACGGTGTAAAAATACCGGCCGATCTCGGGAGTGATGAAGCTCGCGCGCCAACGATCATTGGCAACGAATTCCATCGGTAGCTCGGCCCAATTTTGCTCGGCCTCCCGGCGCACCAGAAGCAGCCCGTACAAGGCGTCATGACCGTCGGTGAAAATGTCCGCTTCCACCACAATTGACTCGCCGACGGTTCGTTTGATCGGGTACGAACCAAAGTCAATCTCCGGCGCGATTCTCTCGATGGTGACCCGTTTGTCGTTGAATTCGCTTTCGATCATTGGCCATTCAGCCTTTTTTTTGATCGTTTTTTTCCGAAAGCCTGCTGACGGAAATTTGTAGTGTCGCGGGGGTCAAGTCCTGAAGGTTAAGGTCTTTGGGAAAACGCAGGTTTTGTTCCGATATCCGAAGTGTTCGCCGACCAGAATCGATCAGCGATGCATCCACACTGACTTTCAATTTAGTCGGGTCGAATAAATAAAACGCGCGTTTCGGCCCAACGAAGGTAGCCTGTACCCGGTCGGGTTTGACGCTCTCGAGCGCCAGGTCATGAGGCAAGTTGTCGACGGCCACGGGCACAGAGTACGTGGCTTCAATCTTTTCTGATCCGGGTACCAAAACATACCATAAGCCGATTGCCAGGCCGACGGTCACGACTTTGGCGAGCCAGTTCTCTTTCAACAAGTGCATCGACACCCATTTTTGTTCGGCAGCCGGCGGGTACTTTTCGTGCAAAAATTGTTGTAGCTGCAACCCGAGTTCCTGCGGATTGGAAATTGCGTTCAATCGACTGTTTCGGGCGACCGAGATGCGCCCTCGTTCCTCGGAGACTACCAGACACAGCGCGTCGGTCAGCTCGGCAAGTCCAAGAGCGGCGCTGTGGCGGGTACCCACGTCAGACAACTGCCGCAGGTCTTTAGAAAGCGGTAAATGGGCGGCAAACCGGGAGATCCGATCTTTTTCGATTATGACCGCGCCATCATGACCGGGGGAGTGGGGATCAAATATACTTTTAAGAATGGGTCCGCTGAGCTTCGCATCTGACTCGATGCCTCCTGTAATATGTCGCCCCAGGGGATCCTTACCTTGGATTACGACAATTGCCCCCACTCGATCTCGCGCCAAGTCCGCCAAAGTTCGAGTCAGCACGTCGGCAGTTTCGGAACGCAGCGGCGAAGCCCTCTGAGCGGCAAAGCTCCAGACCGCGATCCTTTCAAAAACTTGTCTCAACTCTTCCTGAAAAATCACCACTACAATGATTAGAGATATGGCGAAGAAACCTTGAAAGATCCATGCGGTTAACTCGAGCCCGAGTTGACGCGCGAGGATGTATACAACAAC
>DASPXM010000184.1:0-12512 GCA_035637295.1 Verrucomicrobiia bacterium | reverse complement strand
CGGCCGGCGACGAAGCGTGGAAGAAGTATGGCGACACACCGATCAAAAGAAAGGCCAAACCGATGAAGATATAGATACCAAAGCTCAAGAGCCAATCGCGCAGGCTGAAATTCATCGTGGAAATTGTCAGGTCGAGAGTCTCCGAGCTACGCAGCACGCGGTAGTGAAGTGAAGATGCGGCAGGGACGCTGCGCGCGCTTTGGTACAAATCAGCGCGACTTCGTAGATCGCGCCCATTAATGCTCAAAACGCGATCCAATGGCTGAAGACCCGCCGCCTGGCCGGTCCATCCAGGTACGGAGTAAGGGCCCACCGTCAGATTTTCATGCACGAAAAAACCGGGAAACGGTTCATTCAGCCAGCGGCCGATGGATAGAACATTCTGGCCAATCAGGAGAAGGACCGCCAGACCGGTTAACAGGAAGAGTAATCGTCTTTGCCAGGTTCGGTCACCCATAGAATCCCCCTCGGCCAAATCAAATGCAACGCACCGGGGGTTTATCAAGGCAACTCGAATGCTGTCAAGCAAGAAACTGCGGAGGTCGCTCGTGTAAGAATAAACGGCTATCGCATCGTCGGCACAAGGAAGTAACCACGCACATGCGGTGCTCGGGAGACCGCTGGCGGAGAAGGCGCCTTTATTTATTATGCCTTGGCAATGGTTTCGCTCGGCAGGACGAGCCGAGTCTGTCGGCCGAGGATCTCGAGGAGTACGGCAACGCGCTCGCTGCCCTTGAGCAATTGTTCAAAAACCGCTTCGAGACCGGAGAACGGTCCCTCATTGATACGCACCATATCCCCCGGTTTAACGTTTACGGGATCGATCTGGGCGATCCCACCAGGACAGCGCTCGCGCAATGTTTCAATGATATCTTCACCGACCTCGGCAACGCGCGCGCCGAAAGTGAGAAAATCCTTTACCCCAGGCGAATAACGCGCAGATTTGCCGGAGATAATCATGTCAAGACGGCAAAAAACATAACCCGGAAACAACGGTGCCAAAACCCAATGGAATCGGCTGCCGATTCGCCGCCGCGCGCGCATCCACGGTAGGAATACTTCCAAACCGAGATCCGTAAGGCGCCTCTCGACTTCCCGCTCGCGATTCACCTTGGTTCGCAGCGCATACCATCTCAGCCCTGCTTCAATCTGCAGTGGTTCCGATCTCATACAATCGACTCTCCGGCTTCGTCCGCTCGAGCGCTACAAGCGACGTCTCTCGATAATTCTAGCAGACCAGCAGACGCATGATAACTCGAAGTTCAATTTGGTTGAAGGTCATTTTTGCGCGGCGTTGAAATTCCTTGACTTCAGAGGCAATTTGCGGTGCAATGTAGCTACGACAGCTGCGAACTGAAGAACGTCTGTTTCGTTGGCGTCTAACGAGAAAGAGGCATTGGTCGCATGCAAGCATTAAAATACTTTCGGCTTTCCGCTCCCTTCATCTCCGCTTCAGCCTCTTTATTTTGCCATCTTCGCTGCTCAACGTGATGCTCGATATCAAAATAGCGCTCTCGCCAGTTTTGTCTAATACATTTAGCGTTCTCAAGCCATTTTTATTGCCGCAATGCACCAGGGGCTCGTTTGCAGCGCCAAGCGACCGTAGCGATTCGAAAAAGGGAGGCTACTGGAATGGACAATAGCCAAGAATTCGAAAACCTCATCAAGAAAGATCGGGATGTGCATCAAACACGTTCCTGGCGTGGCAGCTTGTTGGGGTATCTCGACAAGGTTAAGGCGGATCCAACGAACGCCAAGCTGGCCCATGCCCGCCTCTACGATACCCTCATGAAACCGGGCGTGCGCGACATTCACGAGAACAACGACCCTCGCGTCAAGAGGCTTTACAAGGACGAATCCTTGAAAGTCTTTAACTTCTTCACTGACGAGTTTTTTGGCATAGAGAAGACCATCTCTCAAATCGTCCGCTACTTTCACGCGGCCTCACTCAAAGGCGAAGAGAGCCGTCAGGTTCTATATTTAATGGGACCCGTCGGTTCAGGCAAAAGCTCATTGGTGGAAAAGCTCCATCGCGGCCTCGAGGAAAGCGAGCCGTTTTATGCGATTGAGGGATGCCCGATGTTCGAGGAGCCCTTGCACTTGATTCCGCGCCATCTCAGGAAAGAGTTTGAAAAAATGTTAGGCGTGCACGTGGAAGGCGACCTGTGCCCGGTGTGCCGCTACAAACTCGTGCAGGAGTATGGTGGCAAGTATGAGGAATTCCCGATTTGCACGGTTGGGTTTTCCAAACGCGCGCGCGTCGGCATCGGCGTGGTCCCGCCGGTCGATCCCAACAATCAAGACACGTCGGTGCTGATCGGGAGTGAAGACATTTCGAAATTGGACCTTTATTCGGAAGGCGACCCACGAGTCCTGGAACTGAACGGCGCGCTGAACATCGGCAACCGCGGCGTGGTCGAGTTCATCGAGGTTTTCAAAAACGAGATCGAATATCTCCACTGCATGATCACTGCGACTCAGGAAAAGGTCGTGCCGGCGCCCGGTCGTCATGGCTTGGTTTACGTCGATACGGTCATCGTTGCCCACTCCAATGAAGCCGAGTGGCAAAAGTTCAAAGCGGACCATACCAATGAAGCGATTCTCGACCGCATCGTCGTGGTTCGGGTCCCTTATAATCTAAGACTCTCCGAGGAAGTCAAAATCTATCAGAAGATTATCCGCAACTCGGATTTTCGCGCTCATGTCTCGCCGCACACGTTAGAGGTCGCTTCGATGTTTGCGATTCTTTCGCGCCTCGAGCCAACCAACAAGTGTGATCTCATGACCAAGCTCAAGCTTTATAACGGCGAAGAAGTCGTCGAGAAAGGCAGGGCCAAGAAAGTCGACGTCGACGAACTGAGGGACAGCGGTAAGCGGGAAGGCATGTCAGGGATTTCAACCCGCTTCATTATGAAGGCTTTGGACAACGCCCTTTCGGACAACGCCGCTGGGAACTGCATCAACCCGATAAACGTGCGCGAGGCTTTGATCAACATGGTCAAGGAAGCGGACCTTTCTGATGACACGCGAAAGCAATACCTCGAGTTCCTCCAGGATACGCTGCACAAAGAATACCTGGAGATTCTAGAGAAAGAGATCACCCGCGCTTTTGTTTATTCCTATCAGGAACAAGCCGAGGCCCTGTTCCAGAATTATCTCGACCATGCCGAGGCTTACGTCAACAAGAGCAAGGTGAAGGACCGCAATACTAAAGAAGAGCTGGCGCCGGATGAGGGGTTCATGAAGTCCATCGAGGAGCAGATCGCGATCATCGGGTCGGCGGCGGATGGTTTTCGCCAAGAGGTCATCGCGTATCTCTGGGCGGCCAACCGGCGTGGGGAAAAAATCGACTATCGAAGCTATGAGCCTTTGAAAGAAGCCATCGAGAAAAAACTGATCACTTCCGTGCGCGACTTGAGCCGGGTCATCACCAAATCGCGCATGCGCGATGAAGAACAGTCAGAAAAGTATAATGCCATGGTCAAGAATCTATTGGAGCACGGGTACTGCCCCAGCTGCGTCGACGTTGTGCTCAAGTACGCGGCGAATAATCTGTGGAAGGATTAAGGGAGGCAGGAGGAAAGATCAAGGAAATTACGATCCGTTCTCCGGGTGACAACTTGCCGACCATCTTCCGTTCCTATATTCCGTCATCGGGTCAACGCAGCGATCGCAGCGCCGGCGACCGGCTGCGCCATCGACAGAAAGTCCGGGAAGCGATCCGCAATAATATTGCAGACATTATCGCCGAGGAATCCATCATCGGCAAAGACAAAAACCGCATCATTAAAGTCCCCATTCGCGGCGTCAAAGAATATCGTTTCATCTACGGCGAGAACGCGCCTGGCGTTGGCCAAGGGGGCGACGGCGAGCCCAAGCCGGGTGATGTCGTTGGACAGGGGCAGGACGGCAAATCGGGCCAACAGGCCGGCGACCGTCCCGGCGTCGACTACTACGAAACCGATGTCAGTCTCGACGAACTGATCGATCTGATGTTCGAAGACCTGGAGCTGCCGGACATCGAACGAAAACGGCTGCGCCAGATCGAGGTCGAGCGGCAGTACCGGCAAAAGGGCGTGCGGCGAAAAGGCATCCGTGTGCGCTTGGACCGAAAGCGCACCGCGCGCTCGCGCGTCAAGAGGAAAAAGGCTTCGCTTCGGCGTCAGCCATCGGGCGCACCGGCTGAACGTTTCCCGTTTCACAAAGACGACCTGCGATACCATCACACGGTCACGGACGTGCGCAACGAGTCCAACGCCGTTGTGCTATGTATCATGGATACGTCCGGCTCGATGGATACGATGAAGAAGTATCTCGCGCGCAGTTTCTTTTTCCTCTTGTATCAATTTCTCTGCACGCGCTATCAGAACGTCGAGATCGTCTTCATCGCGCATCACACGGAGGCCCGGGAAGTGACCGAAGAAGAATTTTTTCACAAGGGTGAATCCGGCGGGACGTTTATTTCATCGGGATACGTCAAGGCGCTGGAGATCATCGAGGAGCGTTATCATCCGGCGCTCTGGAATGTCTACGTCTTTCATTGTTCAGACGGCGACAACTTCGAGTCGGACAACGATGCGGCCCTCAAGGCCGCCCAAGAACTGACTCGTACCGCCAATTTGTTCGGTTACGGCGAGATAAAGCCGCTGGGGTCCGGCTATTACGGCAGCAGCATGATCACGTTCTTTTCGCAGATTCAGGAGCCGAACTTCCAAACCGTGCAGATCCAAAAGAAGGAAGATATTTGGACTTCGTTCAAGACTTTCCTATCTAAAGACCGCGCCCGCGAAGACGCAGCCTAAACGCATCCCCATGGCTCCCGACTACGCTGTTGCAGATCTCGAACGGTGGAACGAGCGGATCATGACGCTCGTCGAGCGATTCGGCCTCGATCCCTTTCCCCAAGAATTCGAAATCTGCGACTACGAGGACATGCTTGCTTACATGGTCTATTCGGGAATGCCGTCCCATTACCCGCACTGGTCCTACGGTAAGAGTTTCGAAAAGCTTAAGACGCTCTACGAGTACGGCGTCAGCGGCCTGCCCTACGAGATGGTGATCAATTCCAAACCGTCGATCGCCTATCTCATGCACGACAACAGTCTCGCTTTGCAGGTTTTGACCATCGCCCATGTGTATGGGCACAACGATTTTTTCAAGAACAATTTTACCTTCCGCTCTACCCGCGCCGAATACACCATTGAAACCTTCAAGGGCCACGCCAACCGGGTCCGTCAATACATCGAAGACCCCAGCATCGGTCTGGAAAAAGTCGAAGCGATCCTCGATGCCGCTCATGCTCTTTCGCTGCAGTGCCGACGCAATCTCGCCATCAAAAAGCCCACGGTCGTCGAGGAGCGCCGGATGAAGGTGGAGGAATTGGAACCGCCGGCCGATCCTTTCAGCGCTATTCATCGGCGCCATCAACATATTCAGCCGGATCTCGACAAGGTGCCGCTCTATCCGGACGAGGATCTATTGATTTTCATTCGCGATCACCACCCGCAATTCGCCGAGTGGGAAAGGGACTTACTGACGATCGTGCATGAACAGGCACAATACTTCGTGCCGCAGATCGAAACGAAAATCATGAACGAAGGTTGGGCCAGTTTTTGGCACAAGCGAATCCTCGACACCCTGGAACTGCCGCAAGGGCTGCAATTGGAATTTATTGTGCGGCACACCCAAGTCCTGCGTCCAACGCCTGGCAGCCTCAATCCATATCATATCGGCATGAAAGTTTGGGAAGATATCGAAAAACGTTGGGATCATCCGACTGCTGAAGAGATCGAAGAATATGGTCCGCGCAAAAAGACCAGCAAGGAAAAATTGTTCGAGGTGCGCGAGGTCGAACGCGATACTTCCTTTTTGCGCCGTTATCTCACCGAGGAGCTGATCCGCGAACTCAATCTCTTCGAATACAAAGCCCGGGGCAACGAGCATGTAGTGACCCGCGTGGCTGACCAAGACAATTGGCGCCAGATCAAAGAGACACTCATCCAAAATGTCGGTACCGGAACCCTTCCGGTTATCAAAGTCATCGATTCCGACTACACCCACAACCACACACTGCTGCTCAAGCACGCCCACGACGGGCGCGATCTACAGCTCGAATACGGCGAGAAAACTTTAAAATACCTGCACCAACTGTGGGGCCGGGACGTCGCGTTGGAAACCCTGCTGGACAATCGCACCACCCTGCTGTCGTTTTCCGACGGCAAGTTCGCCATTAAAAAATCCGCCTGAGCCCACGATTTTCATCCGCCGGTTGCCAATAACGCGACCCCGTGGCACTAATCTAACGGTAGCGCCTTCCTCTTATGGCAATATTTAAAAATTTTGCGGCTATTCAGAAGTGTATTGTCAATAGGCTCGAGGACTCTGCCCTCGACGAGAAGTCCATCGCCGGCGTCATCGGCGATGCTCCGTCGCATTACTCCAGGAGTCCCCGACTGTGGAATGCGGCGTTTGACGATCTTGGCATCCACGCCGTCTACCTGCCATTCGATGTCGACGATGCGCATGTAGGGAATCTCCTGGCCGCCCTCAAAGATACTGCGCGCTTCATCGGTGTCAACGTCACGGTTCCATACAAAGTGCGGGTGATGGATTATATTGACGAGCTCGATGCCGGCGCCCAACGCATTCAAGCGGTAAATACCATCGTGCGAAGTCGATCTGGCCGGCTCATCGGCTACAACACGGATGGCGAAGGTTTCATCGAAAGCATTCTTACACGCCAACCGGGCCGAGCCGAGAGTTTCCTATCATCGCTGAAAGAAATGACGGTTTTGCTGCTAGGCGCCGGGGGATCGGCGCGAGCCGTGGCATTTCATGTTTCCGACTTGCTCGAAGGGGGACAGTTAGTTATTTGCAATCGTACGCTGCAGCACGCAATGTCTTTGGCGGCGGACCTGCAAAAAACGAGGTGCCACCCGCTGGGCATCAGCGAGAAAGAACTGGCTGCCTGGGCGCCGAAAGCGGGCTGCATCATCAACTGCACGACTAAAGGCCAGAGCGGCGTACGCAAGTTGCCCAACGGTATGGCAGTCACGCTCGAGCCCTACTCTGCCTTGGCCCCTGCTCATCCACCTGCTCTCGCGGAAAGCATCTCCCAAGAACAAAACACGAGATTGCCCGCGACCGCGGCGGCGGACATTGACGCCAACAATAGCGTTTCAATGGCTCTCGCGCGAAGCGTTCCGCCGGAGACGCGCTTTTACGATCTGATTTATCATCCTGAAGAAACGATCTTTCTGCGTCAGGGTCGAATAACTGGCCATCCGACGATGAATGGCAAGGGCATGATCGTCAATCAAGCAACGATCGCCTTCAAGCTAATCTGCAACGCGGAACTCCAAGCGAGAAACATCGATAACGCGCAAACGCACAAACAAATCTTGGAAATTATGTACCGCGCTTGGTAGATCGCTTCCAACGATAATTTACTTAGTCTGAATCGAGTATTGTAAGTCTCAGCGTCGCCACCATCGTCCTCCCCCGCATCAGCCTGCGGTTGAAGCGGTGGAGGAAGAGAGAGGGGAAGCACCGCAGAGACGCGGAGTTCACAGGATTACTATCTTCTCGGGATTCTGGCTTCCGAGATCGCCGCAAACGAAGAGAGGCAAGCATGGCGTTGGATTTTGTCACGAATCAAGAAATCATCATGGCGGCGCGGCGCAATCTTACGCAGAATGTCTGGCACTATCTCACCGGCGGCGCAGAGGCCGAAACCACCATGCGCCGAAACCGGTTCGGTCTCGATAGCCTCGCCTTTCGGCCACGGGTGCTCGTCGACGTGTCCAAGATCGACACCTCGACGACTGTCCTCGGGCATGAGCTCAGAATCCCAGTCATGCTCGCGCCCATCGGTTCGCTGCAGTCCATCACCCCCGAGGGCGGAGTCGCGGTCGCCAAAGCCGCCGAAGAGTTCGGCACCGTCAACTTCGTCAGCTCCGTAACCCAGCCTAGCCTGGAACAAATCGCGGCAGCTGGCCGGAGCCCCAAAATATTTCAGCTCTACGTGCAAGGAGACTTGAAGTGGGTCGAGACTCTACTTAGCCGCGTTAAGCGGGCTGGCTACTCGGCTCTATGCCTGACCGTAGACACCGCACACTACGGCCATCGCGAGCGCCAGATGATGGATCGTTGGTTGCCGCCGAGCCGGCGTGGCATAGGCTACGAGTATCGCGCCGGCCTTACCTGGGAGACATTGGATGCCATACGAGAGATGGCCGGATTGCCCTTCATCTTAAAAGGCGTGGCGACTGCCGAAGATGCGGTCCTCGCGGTGGAGCACGGCGTCAGTACGATCTACATCTCCAACCACGGCGGACGCCAGCTCGACCACGGGCGGGCAACAATAGAAATGCTGCCGGAGATTGTCGGTGCGGTGCACGGCAGAGCCGAGATCGTACTGGACGGCGGCATCGTTCGCGGCAGCGACGTGCTAAAGGCGATCGCTCTTGGTGCGCGCGCCGTCGGCATCGGCAAGCTTCAGGGTTGGGGACTCGCCGCGGGCGGTCAAGCCGGCCTGCTACGAGTTCTCGAAATTCTCGAAAGTGAGATCGTTACGACGATGGGACTGCTTGGCGTCACGCGACTCGATCAGCTCAGCTCAACCTACGTGTGCAGCGTTCAACCGTCAGGCCCGTTCCATGAAATGAGCGCCTTTCCTCACATGCCCGACTTGTTCCGAATCCTCTAGGCGTCCTCTCTGCCTAGGCCGTGAGATCTCCGAATTCGTTTCACCACCAGACTTAGTCCTCTCCGTCATGGAACTTTGATGATTGCACCGCACTCCTCGCATCTGTACGTAGCGCCGCTATCGTTGATGGTTTCCAGTTCCTCGAATTCATAGAGACGTTTGCCTGATCTCTCGAGACATTCCGGACAACAGCTATCGCCCAGCTCCTCGCCGTCGATGGTCAAATGGCAATGCCGGCATCGCATGGTTCGCTTTCTTACCGGCAACAGTTCCAGCGCAGTGTGATTACAAGTAACCATGCGTCAAAAAGAAACTCTCGAGGATCGAAGTTCGATACGACCATGCACCCGCGACTTAACATACCGTTCCTTGATCTCAACTTCGATCTCTGATTGGCGATCCGACAAAATCGCCCTAGGGAGGCTTCGAGGCTGGTGACGGTCTCGCGAGCGAGATGTCGGGATCGGGAAGGTTATCGAATTCTTCGAGATTCTTGTCTCTGAGCCAAAGGCTACTCGGTCAGCTTACGATTGATCAGTTTGTCGTAGTCGACTACCCGGCATCAAGCATAAATGCATGGAGAAAGACGTAGAAGTCAGATCACTCCAGGTTTCTGTTCGCTAGAACACAGCCTCCGGGCTTGCCGCAAACGTTGGTCCGTCGGATGAAAATCATCCCCGACGTAGTTTTGCTTCTCGAAGGTCTGCAGAATACGCACCCAGATGCCGCAATCCCAGCCGAGCATTTTCCAATACCCCAAACCTTTTGCATCCGCTTCCAGTTCTTTATCCGTCGAATAATTACGCAATCTCACATTCCAAGGGAGTCCCACGTCGGCGCTCGACACGCCGCGGCCGGCCATGCTGCGATTGAACCAGGTGGATCCATCGTCCGTCGCATGACCGGCGGTTTCGTGGGCAATTTCGTGAGCCAAGGTTTGCCGGAGCAGCCAAAGATGCAAAGAACTGGTGGAGGCAAACTTGGCAAGCCGATGACTGATGTATATACGGCGGTTGCCGATGCTCATTCCCAGAATGTCATTGCGGGGGAAATCGGAGAGATAGATCTGATAATCCGAAAACCGATCCTTATCTTCGCTGACGGCGACAATCTGCGCCGCCTCATTGCGCACCAGGAGTTCGACTGCGTCATCTGAAACGGTAGGAATACTCACGCGCGTCGAGCACGATGTCAAAAACAAATAGAAACTAATTAGTCCGCATAAGAAAGGGCTGCCTCGTGACAGCAAATTTAGCGCTTGCACCCTGTATTGCCTTCCCTTCCGTTGAGCATAAAAATTGAAGCAAAGTAGCATATCCTTTCTGCATTGGCTAGGAGGAGGCGCCAAAAACACGCGTATCCGGTTTCGCTGCACGGGCGAGACTGCCGATACGAAGGCATACCTATCTAACGGCCTTCCCCAGGCTTGGTCAGAATGACGGTAGAATTATTTAACGAACTCCGGGGCGACGTGGACGGGGTAACGGTCTGTAGGGATCGGCAAAGAAGGCTCGGAAACCTCAAAAGTTTCCGGTGCCAGGATCTCGGAGTCAGTCGTTTTAGGCTACGGTTAGTCTGGTGATGGAGAGAATATCACTGGCGCTGACCCGGATGATCCCGTGTTCCGTCTTTAACGAAAAGCTTCCGGAGTCGTCCTTTTGAGTGATTTGACCTTCCATAGGATTCGGGAATCGCCCGATTTCCGGTCGAAGGGTGACTTTAACCCGGTCGCCGACTGCCAACACTTTCAACGAATTTGCCAACGATTCGAATATCGCCATCGGTCCTCCGATTTTAAAATTACTTTAGGGTCTTCGACCTTTTGTAAATTAGATTAGCTCTTTTTAGATTCCCATCCAGGCCCTATACCACGCCATGGCGTATTCTTTCTCTCGGAAATATTGACTTGAAAGGGAACGTCGATGCTTGACCCTCGTTTTGACTGTGGATCAAACGACCTTCCTGCTCTTTATTGAAGTCAGCAATGGGATAACGCTGATTCCGAGGGCAAAGAGATACGTCACGTTCATCGAAGCGACGAAAACTTGAGTATCCCCAGGGTTGGGCGTGGTCCCCGGAATCCCCGAATAATATCGGAAGGCCAGCGTCAGAAAGATCCCGCTTAGGGAGATGCCGAGCATGTGTCCCAGGCCAAAGATTCCATTGATAATGCCTATCGCTATGCCCCAATGTTCTTTAGGGAGTGAGCTGACCATAACCGCCTGCGAGGGCGTGTTGAAAAAGGCCGATCCGATTCCCATCAGGGCAAGCAGGATGCTGGGCAAGATCCAATGGGAGTCGGCTCGAAGGTTAGCGCCAATTAAAAAAGCGACCATCAGAAATAGTACGCCCGTGATCAAGAGGAATCGAGCCCCAATACGATCGGTCATGGCGCCGCTCACAGGCGAGAGCACCATGCTGAGAAGCGACGGAACGAGAAAGATAATTCCCATGAACGTCGGCGAGAGCTTTAGCACGTCCTGGAGATAGAAAGGCGTGACAAACGTCGTGAGCCCCTGGGTGATGCAGCACATCAACAGGCCAACCGAGCCGTAGCCAAAAGCAGGGACCGAAAAAAAAGACAGGTCGATCATGGGGTTCGGGGTCTTCTTCTCGTACGCAATAAAACCCCAGAGCGTCCCGACAAAAGCGACACCAAGTAGCGCTTGGCTGCCGGCGCCCATGACCACCGCGATTTTTTGATCCAGGAGCATGGTGATGAGGATCGTTAATCCAAGGAAGAACACGGCTCCCCGATAATCAACCGACCGGGATCGCGCAGCGGATTCCGCAATAGCGCGTCCGGTCATGAAGCAAAGCGCCATTCCCACCAGGCTCGGCAGAAACAATAGGAAGAAGATCCCGCGCCAATGAATCCAATCAATGATGAGACCACCGAGGGGCGGGCCAACAAAAAAACCGAACTGGTGTGACATGGCCATCAGTCCCTGCGCCTTCCCCTCGGATCCCACAGGCATAGCTTTAAAGGCCAAGGTGCGGCCGGAAGACTGAATCATCGCACCGCCGACTCCTTGCACGAATCGAAATAGGATCAATTGGAAAACATCCTGTGAGAGCCCGCAGAGAAGCGAGCCAACGGCCATCACGGCCATGCCGAAGCCGTACATTTTGTGATGGCCATAGATGTCCCCCAGGCGACCGCAAACGACGCCCAACCCGATCCCGGCCATTTGATAAACTATGAGCGCCCAAGAGATCCCCAGGATGTCTGTCCCCAAAGCTATCGCCAGGGTCGGCACGGAGATCATAAATACACGGGTCGAAATTCCAGCTATGGAAATCCCGATTATAGAGTTGATGAGGGTAAGCCTGCGGGCCCTCTGATTCATCTGAATTTGATCGAGCAAATTCACCCTTGTGGGCCTCTCACTAATAAGATCTTGACGTGGAAATCCAAACCTCTGGTCGTAAGGCACGCCTATGTAACCGATCTTGATCGTTGATCATACAGACTTGCAGAGCGCCGTGACCCGATGAGTCGTTCGACCCTATCGAGTTACAGTTTATTTTTGTAGGATTGGAGTCCAGAAATACTTTTTAGGCTAGGCTTTTCGAATCCCTTTCTGCCTAAGACATCGGTGATTTCCGAACTGGTTCGAGAGCGGCTTCAAGGTTTTCGACGATTCCCTGGGCGAGATCGTTGGCATCGGGGAGTTTGTCGGATTCTTCAAAGTGACGGATGTCGACAGTGATCTTCTGGGGATTTGAGAGCTCAATTACCCTAACTGCTCCTCTATTTCTTGCGAGTCTTATTTTCCTCAAACCATACCACAAGAGAAGTCGT
>DASPXM010000183.1:0-34493 GCA_035637295.1 Verrucomicrobiia bacterium | reverse complement strand
GGGGCGGGGAGGTCGCCTAGGTCGCGGGCGACAACCTGACGAGAATTTGGCCACGTCGAGTTGCCGTGCGGGAAATCATTGGACCACATGCAGTTGTCGGTGCCCCACCACGACAAGATATGACCGCCGACGGCGTCGTTGAAGAAAGTGGTGTAGATCTGGTTGTGGAAGTATTCGCTGGGGAGTTTCTTGATGGCCAGCCCCTCGCGCTTCGCGCCATGGCGCTTGAAGTAGTAGTCCCACTGCTCCAGAACAAACGGAATCCAGCCAAGCTCGTTTTCGACGAGGACAACCTTGAGCTTGGGGAAACGCTCGAGCACGCCGGAATAGATCAGTTCGTAGAGGCTGTTAACCGACTGGAACAGTTTCATGTTGACGCTGTTGGCCTCCTGGGTGAGACCGGTTGCGGTATCTCCGAGGCCGAAGGAACGGCTTCGGCTGTAGCCGTGCCCGCTCAAGATGTGCAAGTTCACCGGCATGTCGAGATCCTGAGAGGTGGCCCAGAACTTGTCATAATGCGATGAGGAAAACGGTAGCTCTGCTGGCGGTACCTGCCAGATCACCGAGCCGCGCATGCCGGCTCTGCGGCAGCGCTCCAGTTCATTCACGGCACCGTCGATGTCGTACATCGACAGCATGGCGATACCGATAAGCCGTTCGGGCGCGGCGCTGCAGTAGTCGATCAGCCAATCGTTATAAACTTGGCAGCAGGCGGCCTCCAACTCGTGATCGTCGAGGCTCAAGCACTTCAAGCCATGGGTCGGATAGAGCACTTCGGCGCTGACGCCGTCGGCGGCCATCTCGGAGACGCGCTTGTTCTTGTCCTGGGCGCCGCCGGGCGTGTCGTTGGGCCTTTGCCCGCCAAAATCGGGAGCGCGGTCCTGAAAAGCTTTCGGCAGTTGTTTTTGCCAAAGACCCGCGGGCTCGATGACATGAGAATCCGATGAAATCAACAATTCATTGATAACGGCGTTGGTCTCTTTACCATAGGTGCGCTCAATAATAGCCATCTTTTCGGCTCCTTTGTATTGTGAAATTTGCGCGAGCTGGCTGTCGTGCGGATTTCTGAAAAATCGCTCACAGTCATACAGATGGAAATAACCCAGGCGGGGGTCAAGGTGCAAGCGAAGGGTCGTGGACGATATCGAGTGTTCAAATCGTTCAAAACGGTCAACCGCTTCGCTCCGTTCAAGCCGTTGAATCCATCCGGTTCCAACCGTTCAAGTCGTTCAATCGCTGGCCTTTAAGGTAATCACCCCACCCGCATCTTGAGCAGCGTCGGAATATCCACTGTTTCCTGTTACAGACGCAGCTCTTTTTCTTTACGCTGCACGCCGAGCATGGCCATGCGGAGTTGGGAATTGTCCCGAGGAATCGGTACGGCTTGTCTGGCGCTGCTCGCGTTGTGCTCTCGCGTGTCGACAATTTAATAAATATCATATATGATAATTATCGCGCAGCATGAAGTTATTGGTTGAAGAGTCTCGACGTTGGTGTCCAAGCACGTATTCAGGCAATAGTGTTGCGATTTGAAAACGGCAATTTAGGCGATCATAAAACTGTGGGTGGTGGAGTCTGGGAAGCACGCTTGGATTTCGGGCCGGGATACCGGTTATACTTTGGAAAAGACGGGGCTGCATTGATCTTGCTCCTTGCGGGCGGCGAAGGCGTCGCAGTCCAAGGATATCGCTGCGGCGAAACGTTACTGGGAAGACTTTAGGGAGGCGAAACATGGCAAGGCGCAGTAAGGATTGGAATGTCGGTTTGGCGCAAGACCTGCGTGATCCGGATTTTGCTCGTGAATTTCTTCTGGCGGCAATTGAGGAGGGGGTATCGATTCAGATCGCCCTGGGAAAAGTTATCCGAGCAATTGGGATAAAAGAGTTTTCGGCGAGAATAGGAATCGCGAGCCCAAACATCCTGCGCGCGATCAATGCACGCCATAATCCGACCCAGGAAACGCTAAACCGGCTCCTAAAGCCATTTAAGCTTAAACTTAGTCTCGCACCGATCGAACAACCGAAGCGTCGTCACGCGGCGTAAGGACTGCTGTGGCTTTGAGCACCTCGCGAACGATACCAGTGTTCAAATCGTTCAAAACGTTCAACCGCTTCGCTACGTTCAAGCCGTTTAAGAGTCCAGCGGTTCATTCGTTCAAACTGTTCAAGTCGTTCAATCGGTGGCTTTTAAGGTGATCACCCCGCCCTCATCTTGAGTAGCGTCGGAATATCGATTTTTTCCTGATAGAGACGTAGTTCTTTTTCTTTGCTCTGCGCGCCGAGCATGGCCATGCGGTCGGCGAGTTCGTTGCCTTCGGTGCCGACGTGGGCGGCGACGTGGATGAGCTTCAGTTCTTCTTCAATGCGTCGGTAGATCGCGTAACCAGTCCTGGATAATTTCCAGGTTCTTGATCTCGCCGCCAGGTTTTTTCCAGCCTTTCTTTTCCCAATTCGGTGCCCAACTGCGAATGCAATTGATGGAGTATGCCGAGTCGCTGCATATCTCGACTGTGTTGCCGTTCTTGATTTCTGTTTCGGCCATGCGCAATGCGTGATAGAGCGCGTTCAGTTCGGCGGTGTTGTTGGTTCCCATGGAGTCGTACAGGCCAAACCACAATTGCGCGAGTTTGCCGGCTCGATACACCACGATGCCGGAGCCGGCATTGCCGGGGTTGGGTTCACAGGCGCCATCGCAATAAATGCTGACATCGAACTGGAGAGAGGGATGGGCGGCACTGCGTTCGCTGTCCGGTGTGCCGGATTTTTGCCTGCTGGGCGTTGTGGGTGGAATGCTTGAGTAGCCGCCCCGACCAAATGCTTGCTCTGCTTCCGCACGGGTCGGGAAGGACTTGAATCGCGCCCCGGCATACTTGTCCACGGCCCGCTGAGTGATCGCCCAATCCGTGAATACACCGGTCTGCCGTCCTGACCATACCACGTAAAATTTTTGCGCCATGCTGAGTCGATCTGCCTCCTCTAGAAATTGGTTCTTCCGAGTTTCGGCTGAAGAAATTTTCACCACAGCGCAGCGCGGCAGAGCCGCAACCCAATCGGATTATCTCGCGCAAACACGCAAAGGCCGCAAAGGAAAACGGGTTGTCATTTCGACCAAGGGGAGAAATCTTTCTTAGATCCCTCGCGTGCGCTCGGGGTGACACGCCTCGGCGTGTCACTTGGCAACTTTGCGCCTTGGCGGGAGGAATTTCCGACTCCGAGTGCTTTCAGTTTCCAGATCATTGCGTAGGCCGCGCAAATTTTGAACTATAGTGATACAGAGTTCGCAGAGTTCGGGGAATGTTTATCAAAACCTCTTTACTCTGCGTACTCGACGCCTCTGCGGTGCAATCTCCGATTCCTGGTTCACGAGAAAGCCTGAAGCTGGTGGAAATATTGTGTCTCCCTGACTTGTCTCTCAGGTGCCGCAGAAGGTTCGGTAGCACCCTCGCCCGTCTGGTGCAGGTTCGGCAAAGGCGGCAAACTCGGGCTGATCGTCGAAAGGGCGCGCTAGGATATTCAGCAGCGTCGCGAAAGGTGCGTAATCGCCGCGTTCCACTGCGGCACTCAAGGCTTCCTCAACTCGATGATTGCGCGGAATGAATGCGGGATTAGCACGTCGCATCGCCTGCGCACGCACCAAAGGTGCCACCGCCTCGCGCGCAAGCCGCGCCCGCCAGTGTCCACTCCAGAGATCGTAGGCCGACGGATCGGCAAACAGCGCGCGAATCGGTTCCTCCCGGCTTAAGGCCGCATCGGCGAGGTAACGGAAAGCCAACGTGTAGTCAACTTTCTTGCTGTCGATCGCAGTGAGAAACCCGGTGGCGAGGTTGAGATCGGCCTCGTCTTCAGTGAACAGTCCGAGCTTCGCGCGCATGCCTTTTAACCAGTGGCGTTCGTATTGTTCTGGAAAGGCATGGACCACCTCAGTGGCGCGTGTGATGGCGCGTTTTCCATCAGCATCGATCAGGGATAGGAGTGTCTCCGCAAATCGTGCAAGGTTCCACTGCGCGATCTTTGGCTGATTGGCATAGGCATAGCGGCCCTGAGTGTCGATGGAGCTGAAGACTGTGGCTGGATCATAATGATCCATGAAGGCGCATGGGCCGTAGTCGATAGTCTCACCGGAGATCGCCATATTGTCGGTGTTCATCACGCCATGGATGAAGCCCACATGCATCCAGCTGGCAATGAGTGCCGCTTGGCTGTCGCACACGCGCTCAAGCAATGCCAGGTAGGGGTTCGCGTGCCCTTTCAGCTCCCGGTAGTGGCGATCGATTACGTAATCGGCGAGGCGACGCACCTTGGCCTGCTCACCGCGGCCGGCGAAGAATTGGAAGGTGCCCACACGGACGTGGCTGGCAGCAACGCGCGTCAAAACCGCGCCCGGTAGCGCACCCTCCTCGCGAAAGACGGGCTCGCCCGTAACAACTGCGGCAAGCGCCCGGGTTGTCGGGATACCAAGCGCGTGCATCGCTTCGCCGATCAGGTATTCACGCAACACGGGCCCGAGTGCTGCCCGCCCGTCGCCGGCGCGCGAAAAGGGAGTGGGACCCGAGCCTTTGAGCTGAATGTCACGACGCCGTCCGTTGCGGTCGATCACCTCGCCCAGGAGCAGCGCCCGCCCGTCGCCAAGTTGGGGCACGAAACCCCCGAACTGATGGCCGGCGTACGCTTGAGCCAGCGGCGCCGCTCCCTCGGGTATCTCATTGCCCGCAAAGATCCTCGCGCCTTCCTCGGAATCGAGAGCACCGGCATCCAGTCCCAATTCTTCAGCCAACTCACGGTTGAGCTTGACCAATCTGGGCTGCGCCACTTGTGCCGCCTTCCAGGTTACGTAGAAGCCCTCGAGTTCGCGCGCATAGGTATTGTCGAAGACGAATCGCGCGGCGGCCGGCTTGTTAGGGACGTGTGTCATCGTGTGGCTTCCTCGGTAAGGGAGAATAGTGCGCGGGATAAAGGGGATTTGATTTATTGATAGGGTCCGATCTCGTCTTTAGCGTCTTGAGCAAAGTGATCGTGAATTTCGACGACGAGGGCCGAGGATCGGAGTCAAAACGATCGGTCACGTCTTGTATCTTATTAGGTTGAGGATTCTTATCTTTTGCTGTTTGTCTGGTCAAGTTCTTCAATAGCCTGTTTTATTTGCCGTTGATGCTCTCGCACTTTGGTGAAGTATTCTACTCCTGTCGTAATTTGTTGGTCGCGCGGTTGGTCGGCCGTGCCAAAAGCTAAGGAGCCGGATAGCGACACAAGTCCTTTTGACCTTCCGTCCGCCCCCTCATACAGTTTAAGTCGCTCGTCAACCTCCTGCTCAACATACAGTCTGATTTCTGTGTCCGTTCTTTCGGCATACTTAAAATCAATCCCTGGGAAGCGGCGAATAACCTCCCAAACGTGAATGGGAATCGGCACCATGACTCGATTGTAGCTCGCCTCAAACTTAGTTCCCTCGAGTTCGAGATAGACGTAATCTTCGTCAAGTGCCTCGTGGTAAAGATGGAAATTACGGCCGTGCGCAATGGTAATTTTGGTGGACATTTGTCTTTTCACCTCTATTAGACTACTAAGCACTGCGAAAATAGCTGGGGAGGAATTGTTTCGGTGTTAAAGAGCGTTGGCCGATTCTCTCGCAGTTGAGAACTCTTTAACTAACTCACCGTCGCATAACCGACGCCAAGATGCACGTCGATCTCACCGCGGAACAAGCTTCATCTATCCCTAACCACCTGGCTTCGGCCGATAAAACTCAATGGCGTTTTTGTAGAAAACATTCGCCGCCTTTTCTTCTCCCAATGTTTCCAGAACCAACGTGTAATCGTCATCTTGATAGGGCCTTGGCGCGCGAGTGGACGGCAGGTCGGTGCCGAACATGAGCGCCCGCGGATTGGCCGCGTAGAGATCAGTGAGCGCGGGGCGCACGTCGAAGTCTACTCGTCCGAAGCCCGTGGCCTTCACCCGCACACCTTTTTCCGCGAGTTTGAGCAGTGTCGGGAAACCCGCTTTAGAGAGACCGAGATGGTCGATGCTGACCGCCGGCAATGAAACAAGAGTCTCAAACAGATCGGCAAGGTCGGTGGAATCGACATACAACTCGGTGTGCCAGCCGACGAGTCGGTGAACCCGCCGCGCAAAGTTTTCCAGGTGATGGATTTCTTCCGACCCGCCGCGCTTGACGTTGAAACGAACGGCTCGAACCCCTGCGCTATTGAGTTCCTGCAACTCTTGATCCGATACGGTCTGCGGCACTTGCGTGACTCCGACAAAGGTCGGGCCAAGGACCTTCAAAGCATGGAATAGATACGATTGATCGAAAGCCTGGAAAGAACCGGACACCACCGCGCCGCCGCAGAGGTCAATCGCTTTCAAGCGGTCTAAATAATCCTCGCTGGTAAACGCGTCGGGCATGAATCCTTGATTGGGCACGACGGGAAAGTTTTTGTCGATGATATGAAAATGGCAATCAAAATACTTTGCGCTTGAGTTCAACGAATTTCTCCTCTCAAGTTGCGGCTAACCGTTATTGCTAAATCGAACGGCGCTGCCAGTCCCCTATTTGAAAAAAATTCACTGCTTTTGCAAACCTACCAACTAATTCTGCCCGGGTGGCGCCATCCGGAGAATCTGAGTTTCTAAGGTTTCCAGCCTGCTTGGGTCAGCTCCCTGTCCGCTTTCTTGGCAAAGCTGAAATCGTAGGCGCGCTCGATGGGAACTTCCTTTGTGACGTTGAGGACCTCGCGAACGATGTCGAGATCGTTTTTCTGCGTTTCCTCGTCGACCACGCCGTTGGTCGTAAAAGTTCCAATCATGCCGTCGTAAGTGCGCGCGGCCAATTCCCTGTCCAACTCGGAAAATTTCATCATCGTATCCATCGCGGCCCCGCGGTTCTGCTTGACCAGGCGCAGGGCCTTGAGCAGGGCACGCATGAATCCATGCATCAACTTGGGTTTCGCCTTGATGAATTGGTCGTTGGTGGCCACCGTGCCCCAGGAATTTTTCACTTCTTTGCCCAGATACAAGATCTCCTTCATACCTTGATCGAGGGCGGCAAAGCGTTCCTCCGAACTCAATAGCCCCGCATCCACGACCCCTGTCTGTAGCGCCGCAAGGCGCTGGCCCGGTGGCAGCGCGAAAAACGTCAAATCCTTGTTGGCGTCCAGGCCATACTTTGGTGCAACTTTTTTCAACATAAACGTCGCCACCGCGGCGATGCCGGTCACGGCGATCTTTTTATTCTTCAGCTCTTTGAAAGCGCTGTACTGGGGCCGAACCATCAGCCACTGCAGCACCTGATCATTGACGGCCAGCACGGTTTTGAGCGGAGCATTGCCTTGAGTGACGGCGACCAGGGCGCTGCTCCCGGAACCGGTGAAATCCATTTCTCCGGCGAGCACGGCTTGAAGGCCGGGGGTGGAGGCCATGACGACGATATTGAGATCGATCCCTTCCTCTTTCATATACCCCCGCTCCTTGGCGAGCGGAAAGATGATGAACTGAAACGATTTGGATGGCAGGGTGACGTTGATTTTATCGAGGGCCAATGCCGACTTGTCGGGAGGCAACAACACGCCGATCAGTAGCGGCAAGATCATCGACGGGATGATTGTTTTCATTGTTCAGTCCCTCCTGAAAATAATAGATACCGAGCAGCCACCGAAACCGATCACGGCCCACATTATAAAAGCCAACTTTCTAAGTCGAGGGAAAATTAAGGGTTGAAGGAGACAGGCTTGTATCTTGACGTTGTCGCTTTGGGATTGCAGATTGCGCCACAATCCGGACTCACCGGCTATCCGCGGGCTTTTCCTATTTCAAAGCGGCAAGCAGCTGAGTCATTTCCTCGAACCGGAGGCGCGAGAAGATTATTACGATTTAAGCCGTGGTAGTATCTTCTCGCCGAAGACATCCAGCTGCCGCGGATCGGGATCAGCCACGCCGATGATCAGTGTGTCGAGACCGCGCGATAGAAAAGCTTCGGTCCGGTCGAGGACGGCAGCAGGCGAACCGACCAACGATGTGTTGGCGACATCGGAACGCAGGCGGCCGTAGTAGCGCATCACGTAGTCTTCGACCCTCTTCACGGCCTTGGCTTGATCGTCGTCGATCGCCATGAACGTGAGGCCGGCTTTCTCTATGTCGTTGGGATTTCTTCCGGCTGCCCGGGCGTGTGCGGAGACTTTTTCCCACGTGGTTGGAAAGTCCGGAATGGCGGAGCTGCCGCAGATAAAGCCGTTGGCCCAAGTGCCGGCACGTTTAAGAGCGGCGTCGGCGCTACCGCCGGTCCAGATTGGCGGGTGTGGTTTTTGAATCGGGCGAGGGCCGACCGTCAGATTCTCGACATTGAAAAACTTGCCTTTGTGCGTGACGTTTTCTTCGGTCCAGAGGCGCTTCATCAATTGCACTTGCTCAACGGCCCTGCTGCCCCGGTGTTCATACGGAATCTCGACCGCTTTGTAATCGTTTTCGCGACTGCCGAAACCGAGACCAAGCGTGATGCGGCCATTGGAAATGAAATCGAGAGTGGCGATGATCTTGGCGAGATGCGCCGGATGGCGCGTGTTGCCGAGCAACACCGATGTGCCGAGTCGAATCCTTTGAGTCACCGCGGCGGCGGCGGCGAGGATCGTCAAGGATTCGAGGTTGTCGTAAACGATGCGGTCGATGGTCCACATGGAATGGCAACCCATCGCCTCGCATTTCTTGGCAAAGTTGACGACATTTTCTGGTTTCGTTAACGGGGCTGGATTAACCCAGGCGAGACCGATGTTGGCCATTTTTTCTCCTTAGCTTGCGCTGTAGGGCAGTTCAAATCGTTCAAAACGTTCAATCAGTTCAAGACGTCCGGTCCAGAGCAAAATAGACCAGCCATCGGCCCCTTTTCAAGTTTCGGCCGCTGCGATATACCGAAGTCGACAAAGGAGGATTGGAAAAATGGACGCATCGACATTCAAACTCAAGACCCCGCATATCACCGAAGGGCGAAGTCATATTCCTCTAGCCCGGACAGAGCATATGACGATTGGGCTCAACTACTACATCCCTGGGCGGAAAAATAAGCTGCACACCCACCCCGGCGAAGATCATACCTTCGTGGTGATGGATGGCCAGGCGACTTTCTACAACAAAGAGCATCAGCCGACGGTGCTTAATAAAGGCGAAGGGATCATGTTGCCGGAGAATTATTACTATTACTTTCAGAGCACAGGCGATAAGCCGTTGGCGCTGTTTCGCGTCAGCGCGAAGAAAGGCAACAAGCCGAAGGTCGTGCGGGTCGATGCGGAGGGCAATCGACGAACCGATGAAGAGGTCGATTTCGTCGTCGTAGACGGGCAAGTAGTAGAAGGGCAATACTGGGAGTTTAAGTAAACGCGGATGAAGATCACCGACGTCAGGACGATTCGCCTGCGTGCCGAGATTCCCAGTGAGGGACAGGTATTCAGTCGTTCCGGGATTCGAAATTCGCGATCTGCGACCCTGGTTCAGGTCGAAACTGATAAAGCTATCACGGGTCTTGGCTCCTGCTCCGGCAATGGTGAGCTTATCGAGTTCATCGTTGCGAACGTCCTCAAGCCTTTGCTTATCGGTATGGACCCGACGGAGATCGACGCGATCTGGGACAAAGCCTACGTCCGAGGCGGTCATAAGGAATTCGGCACGCGCGGCATCGGCGTTGTCGCGCTGAGCGGAGTTGATATCGCGCTGTGGGATATTCTCGGCAAGGTGCGTGGCGTGCCGCTTTACCAGCTGCTGGGCGGCAAATGCCGCGACAAAGTTCCGGTTTATGCAACTGCGCTCTATCCTGAAGAGCCGTCGCACGTGGCAAAGCGAGCGCGCGGATTTGCCGAGCAGGGCTTTCACGGCGTCAAGATCAAAGTCGGGTTCGATCTTGAACAAGATATTCGGATCGTGCGCGCGGTGCGCGAGGAATTAGGAAAAGATTTTGTCGTCATGACCGACGCCAACCAGGGATACACCCTCGATGTCGCGCTTAAAGCCGCCGATGCTTTTGCCGAGTGTGGTGCGTACTGGCTCGAGGAACCGCTGTTCGTCGAAGACATCGAGGGCCACGCAATGCTCCGGGAGAAAGGCAAGACACCGATTGCCGTCGGTGAAAACTTGCACATGTGCTATGCGTTCGAAAATTTCATTGCGCGCGGGGCAGTGGATTTTATCCAACCGGATGTCGCGCGCGCCGGTGGCATCACTGAAATCAGAAAGATCACCGCGATGGCGACAAAGCATAAGGTGCCAGTCTCGTTTCATACCTGGGGCGACGGCGTAGCACTCGCCGCCAGCGTTCATCTCGCCGCCGCGCTGCAAGATTGCATCGTGATGGAGCTCGACTACACTTACAACCCACTCCGCGAGGAGTTGTTGGACGAGCCGTTCACAGTTGAAAACGGCTACTTGATCCCACCGGAAAAGCCAGGCTTGGGAATTGAGCTCAACGAGGAAGCGCTTGAAAGATTTGCCTTCTCGGGCGCCGAAGAGCTGGCGGTTCGACAGAAAACGTTGGTCTAATAACCACCTCGTTTGCGCGTAGTTTTTCAGTTACGCGCGTTCAGCAATCTCAGCGCAATTCGTTCAACTATTCGGCACTGTACTAATTCTGTCATGGCGCGGTCGTGCGCTTGCTTTGCATGAGAGAAAGATTTCTTAGTGCCCGGTCTTGCGGGAATTTTCGGTAATCCACGCGCGAGTTTTAGTCATTTATTTTCTGGCATAGCGCTTGCGCCGTTTTCCCCGGATTGAATTTACATTTGGGGAGGCGGACATGATTAGACGCTATTTTCCTTTTTAGGCTAGACGGGCTCCAGCCGTCGTTGCTTTAATGACTTTGTTCTCGTTTCTGTCAATCTCGATCGTTCCGGCATGGGCGATGAATTCCACACGCGGCGGTGTCCTGCCGCAACCGTTGCCGCTTTTTCCAGCCGACAATTGGTGGAACTTGGATATCAGCAATTGGCCGGTGGATGCGAATTCCGGAAGCTATGTAGCCTTTATTAACAACGGTGGAACGCGGCGGCTGCACCCGGACTTTGGTGGCAATGCCGGGTCGGGGTTTTCAATTTATGGTATGCCGTACGCGGTCGTTACCGGTGTCACGAACGCGGATCTGAAGGCGGTGCAGTTTCAGTACTCAAGCGAAAGTGACGGCGTTGATCATCCGACCAATACGAGTTTTCCGTTTTATCCCATCCCGCCGGAAGCGATTACCCAGCCCTACTGGGTGGAAGGTGGCGATCCAGGCAACGTGGATTTGCGGAGCAGCCAAGACCGTCATCTCTTGATCGTCGATCGAGACCGAAATTATCTCTACGAGCTTTACAATGTTTTTTACAATACGACGCAAGGGAAATGGTTCGCTGGCTCTGGGGCGTTTTTCGACATGAACACGAATATAATCGCCGGCCGGATACATGGACATCGGCGGATGCAGCGGGTTTGGCAATTCTTCCCGGACTTGTGCGTTACGATGAAGTTAACGATCCAACCGTTAGCGAAATTCGCCATGCCTTCCGCGTGACCGTGCGCGCCACCAACGGCTATGTCTATCCGGCATCGCATCGCGCCGGGTCAACGTCGGGAGCGTTGCCGATGGGCGCGCGCTTGCGTTTAAAAGCGAGCGGCGATGTGACCCAACGCACCAGCGATCCGAATATGCAGAAAATTTTTCGCGCGATGCAAAAGTACGGAGTGATCGTGGCCGACAATGGTTCCGACATGTATATCACGGGGACCTACGACACGCGTTGGAACAACGATATTCTCAATCCGGCGTTCAGTAACTTGACGGCGAGCGATTTTGAAGTGATCCAGCTCGGTTACAATCCGCCTCCAGCTGGTCCCGCTGTCTTGAATTCGTTGAGTGTTACGCCTTCAACCGGAAATCCGCAGTAAAGATTTATGATATAAGAGAGGGAGAGAAAAAGTGTAGCGGGGGTGAATGGTTAGGATGAGCAAGGCAAAACGAGAGAGGTCACCGTTGTATCCGAAGATATTGTTTGGGTTTACCGATCATCCGATTACGGTTTGGGCTGGGGTGATATTGCTGCGGGTTTATTTTGAATGGATCCAACTGCGAGAGGAGCTAAACGCAGCATTAGTCAATTTTAGCAAGCGGTCGAACAACCAGATATCGTCGGTGGAGGTGATGCTGAGTTGGTTTTACGGGTTAGCGTTGGGAGCCGAACGGTTTGAGCATTTCACGCGGTATCGGCGGGATCGGCTGTTGGGAGAGCTGTTAGGGATCAAGCGGTATGGGTCGCCGGACACGATGAGGCGGCTGTTTTTAAGGTTCAATTATCAAAAGGTGACCGAGGTCTCGGAGCGGCTGATGGGATTTAGTTTAACGCGGAGCCGTCCGATATTGTTGGGCCACACGTTGGATTTGGATTCCACGGTATTTTGCCGATACGGCGAGCAGGAGGGGAGTTTAAAGGGGTACAATCCGAGCAAGCCTGGGCGGCCGTCGCATCATCCGTTGATGGCGTTTTTGGCCGAGGCGAGAAGGTTATTATGGGCGACGTTACGCAGTGGGAATAGTGGGAGCGCTAACGGGTGTGTGGAGTTCATGAAGCAGGCGCTGAGCGTGGTTCCCATGGGGCATCGGATTGGCTTGGTGCGAGCCGATGCGGGATTTTTCGAGAAACGATTCTTGGAGTATTTAGAGAGCCAAGAGTTGCCCTACATCATCGTGGCCCGGTTAACGGCAGTGGTACGAAAGCTCGTGATTCATCGGATACCGTCCACCACGTGGCGGGTAGTGGCACGGGGAGTGGAGGTGGCGGACTTAGAAATCAGTCTGCCCAACTGGCGAGGCGTGAAGCGGCGCTTTGTCTGCCTGCGTCAGGAGACTTCGGAACGGCCCGAGGCCCGAGGAAGACGGTTGGTGGATTGTCCGGGATATACTTATCGGGTGATGGTAACGAGCGTACCGTATGCGGCCGAAGTGGTTACCCGGATGTATGCGGGGAGAGCTGACAGTGAGAACCGCATTAAGGAATTAAAAGAAGACTTAAGCTTGGACACCTTTTGTCTTAAATCTTTTGATGCCACCGATGCCGCGTTTCGCATGGGCTGTGTGCTTTACAATCTATTGGCGGACTTTCGTGAAACGGTGTTGCCGCGCTCGTGGTTTGAGCGACGGCTCAGGGCGGTCAGAGACTTCGTATTTCTGGTGGGAGCTGATTTGATTTCTCAAGGGCGCCGAGTGCAGATCCGTTTTGCGATGCCTGAACCCGACCGACCCGAGTTCTTGGCTCGCTTACGCACCGTATCGGACGGACTTCCGATTGCGGCGCAGTTGGAATGGACTGTTAGCTACCAAACCCCAAACCATCCCGACCAAATCATCACCCCCATCCCACTTCTCAACTCCGTACCGTCCCAAGTTTCTTCCCCCTGATTTCTCTACTGCGGAATTCGGGTTCAAGCGTGACCGGCGGCCAGTCAGCAACCGGGACCATTAGTCTGACAGGCCCGGCGCCTGCCAACGGCGCCGTGGTAACGCTGTCAAGCGCTAATCCTGCTGCAACGGTACCTAGCTCGGTTACGGTTCCGGCCAATGCGACCTCTGCAAATTTCACCGTGAGCACGACGACAGTTGGCTCGACTACAGTCGGGAACATCACGGCGGTTTATTCCGGGGTGACCAAATCAGCAACGCTGACGGTAAACCCAGCCTCACCTGCTGCGCTCTCTTCACTGACGTTGAGTCCAACAACGGTTGTCGGCGGGTCAAACTCGGTTGGAACCGTAACTTTGACCCAGGCAGCACCGACGGGAGGCTTGGTGGTTACACTTACCAGTAACAAACCGACGAAGGCGATCGTGCCGGCGAACGTAAGCGTTCCGGCCGGTGCCAGTTCAGCGACGTTTAACGTTGCGACAACTGCGGTGAACAAGAAGACCATCGTCAGCATCAGCGCGTCGTACATTGGTGTGACCAAGAGCGCGACATTGACGGTCCTCAGAAGATAGATTTAAGCGATAGTTTGTTTCAGTGAAGCCCGTCCGGCTCGATCGACAAGCCGGGCGGGCTTTTTTATTTACGGTGTCGCAGTCGTCCTGACCAACATTTATTCCGATCAATTTTTCGGCGGCAAGAATTCGGCTGTGCCGCTCGGCTGTTATTGCCTTAAACCTCCAGCTTGTTAAGATGATGCGGCATTTTTATGTACGAAGAAGACACGATAGCCGCGATCGCGACTCCGCCCGGCGAAGGCGGGATCGCCATCATCAGAATTAGCGGCGCAGATGCGGAAAACATCGCGACGAAAATTTTTGCTCGCGCTCAGGGTAAAAATGGCAAGCTCACGTCTCACCGGCTTTACCATGGTGAGATTCACGATCCAAAATCTAATTGCATGTTTGACGACGTGTTACTGACGGTCATGCGGAAGCCGCGCAGCTATACGGGCGAGGACGTGGTCGAGATTCACTGTCACGGCGGTGCTTTTCTGTCACGCAAAATTTTAGGATTAGCGCTATCACAAGGCGCGCGCCAAGCCGAACCGGGAGAGTTCACCAAGCGAGCTTTTCTCAACGGCAAAATGGATCTATCTCAAGCGGAAGCCGTGCTCGATCTGATCCGCGCGCGAACTGACAAGGCCAGCGAACTAGCTCTAACTCAGGCCCGCGGTGAGTTGTCAAAATGGGTTCACGGTCTGCGCGAAGAACTACTCGATATTATGGTTCAGGTTGAGGCCGCGATCGATTTTCCCGAGGAAGAAATTGAGCTTCTCAAACGTTCGGATGTGATTCGAAAAATTAGCGGTTTACGAAGCGAAATAGTCGATATCATAAGAACTTATGAATGGGGAAGGCTTTTTCGAGAAGGCGCCAAAGTGTGTATTTGTGGCCGGCCGAACGTCGGCAAATCGAGTTTGCTGAATGCTCTGCTTGGTCAAGAGCGCGTGATCGTGACACCGGTGCCGGGCACCACTCGAGATGTGATTGAAGAAGCGATCAACCTGGATGGCTTACCCGTCGTGTTGTGGGACACGGCCGGATTGCGCGAGACCGACGATCAGATAGAACAAATGGGGGTAAATCTATCTCGCCAGTATCTGGAAAAAGCTGATGCCCTGATCGTTGTGCTGGACGGGTCGACGAGACTTACCCAGGATGACGAAGTTCTCTTGCGCAATGTCGAGGCAAGGAAAGTCTTAATCGCCGTAAACAAAGACGATTTGCCACAAACGCTGTCACCTGAAGATCTTTCGCGATTTAGTGATTCAAGGACAATCGTCAGGGTATCAGCGAAGTCGGGTGAAGGAATCAACGTTCTCCAAAAAAAATTAAGAGATCTTGTAATCGACTGTGAGAGGGAGCCAGCGATGGTGTTGACCAACCTGCGGCATAGGAATGCTCTGCTCCGCGGTGAGGCAGCACTCAGGCATGCCGAGACGACACTGGGAGAAGGCTACGGTGCTGAATTTGTCGCTGTCGATCTAAATGAAACCCGCGACGCAATCGGAGAAATCATCGGGACCGTCAGCAATGAGGATATTTTAGAACGTATTTTCAATAATTTTTGCATTGGTAAATAAAATCTTTAGGTTAATTCAAGCTTCTATATTTGAAACCGAGAGGTAAATTTCGCCAATTGTTTCACGTGAAACGGTAAGTATGGCAAACAACCAAGTTTTCGATGTCATCGTAGTTGGAGCCGGTCACGCAGGAATCGAGGCCTCCCTCGCAGCGGCGCGTATGGGTTGCAGCACGTTGATGCTGACATTAAACCTCGACCATATTGGCCAGATGTCTTGCAACCCCGCCATCGGCGGAATCGGTAAGGGTCACCTCGTCAAGGAAATCGATGCGCTCGGCGGCGAGATGAGCCGGGCAATTGACGAGACCGGGATCCAATTCCGTGTGCTGAATACTAAGAAAGGGCCTGCCGTGCGCGCCTCCAGAGCCCAAGCCGACAAGGCGCTTTATCGGCAGCGAATGAAGCGAGTCTTGGAGACTTGTCCAAGGCTGACGGTTCGTCAAGCCAGCGTCGAGGGGCTGGTTGTCGAAAGTGATAAGGTTAAAGGTGTCGAAACACAGATCGGCGAGAAGTTTTACGGCCGTCGAGTCATTTTGACGACGGGGACTTTTCTAAAGGGACTGATCCATGTAGGCGATAAGAACTATTCGGCTGGCAGAGCGGGTGACTTCGCGGTTCAGGGACTGAGTGAATCGCTGGTAAATTATGGTTTCAAAGTCGGTCGATTGAAAACCGGTACCTGTCCGCGATTGGATAGCCGAACTATAGATTATGCCAAACTCGCTGTGCAGCATGGCGATGAGAATCCAACTCCATTTTCCTTCTTGAGCGAGGCAATTACCCAGCGCCAGGTACCCTGCCATATAACCTATACGAACGGCCGGACACACGAGATTATTCGGTCGGCGATGCATCGCTCGCCGATGTATTCCGGAGTTATCAAGAGCCGCGGCCCGCGCTACTGCCCGTCGATCGAAGATAAGATTCATCGTTTTGCTGATAAAGAACGACATCAAATATTTCTCGAGCCGGAAGGCTTGGATACCGTCGAGGTTTATCCCAACGGCCTTTCGACTAGCCTGCCTTTGGATGTACAGATCGATATGGTGCGTTCGATCGAGGGACTAGAACGGGCTGAAATTATGCGGCCCGGCTATGCCATTGAATACGACTACTTCGAACCCACACAACTCAATTCGACTCTAGAAACAAAGTTGATTGGCGGGCTGTATCACGCCGGACAGATTAACGGGACGACTGGATACGAAGAAGCTGCGGCGCAGGGCATCATGGCCGGGATCAATGCCGTTCTTAGTCTGCGTGGCGATGAGCCGTTAGTTTTCTCGCGCGATCAAGCCTATATTGGCGTGCTCATCGATGATTTAGTCACAAAGGGCACGGATAACGAACCGTATCGGATGTTTACATCCCGCGCCGAATACCGGCTGCTGCTCCGTGAGGATAACGCAGATCTTCGACTGACGGAGATTGGCCATAGAATTGGTCTAGCGAGTCCTGCGGCGTATCAAAGAGTCGATGGTAAAAAGCGGGCTATAACTGAGTTGATCGCCTACTTGGAAAATAAGAGCGCGACCCCGAGCGCCGAGATCAACTCTAATTTGCAATCGGCCGGATTTTCACCCCTGCGCAATCAAGCGACTTTGGCTCAAATCCTCCGTCGACCCGAGATGGGTTTTGATCAGCTCCGAAGGGTGAGACCCGACATACCTAACTTTAAATTGGACGTCGATGCTCAGGTGGAGATCCAGATTAAATACCAGGGCTACGTCAATCGCCAGCTCGAAATCGTCGAGCGCTTTCAGAGGATGGAGCACGTGCGATTGCCGAATGATATTGACTATTCTCTGATCAACGGGTTGTCGCGCGAAGTATGCGAGAAGCTATCGCGGGTTAGGCCTCGATCACTCGGTCAGGCTTCGCGGATCGCGGGTGTCACCCCAGCGGCGATTGCCCTTCTTTCCTTCTATATTAAGAGGAAGAGCGCCTAGACTTCGATCGCCCCAGATTTTTCAACTGTCACTGGTCCTGAAAATTCCACCGTTTCACGTGAAACGGTGGAATTTGCTTCCAATTTCTAAACTAGTGTGATAACAATGAGTCAGAACATTCATAGTATAACTAGTTGATTTATTTGAGTAATTTGTGAGTAGGATTATTGCGATTGCCAATCAGAAGGGCGGCGTCGGCAAGACGACAACGGCGATAAACCTGGCAGCGTCACTCGCTCTTGAAGCCAAGCGAACCCTCTTGGTCGATATCGACCCACAGGGCAACAGCACAACCGGTTTGGGAATTGACCGTTCGACCCTCGGATCAAGCCTTTACCAAGTGCTTGACGGATCTCGCTTTGTCGGTGAAGTTTTAGGTCAAACCGAATTACCCGAACTGCGTCTTATCCCGGCGAGTAGGGACCTAGTCGGCGCCGAGGTCGAGTTGGTAAATGCTGACCGCCGAGAGTATCGGCTGAGAGACGCGCTCGCAGCAGTGACGGCCCACTATGATTTCGTGCTCCTGGATTGCCCGCCCTCTTTGGGGCTCCTCACGCTCAACGCCTTGACGGCGGCGGAATCACTGCTGATACCGATTCAAAGTGAATACTATGCTTTGGAAGGGTTAAGCGCCGTATTGGAAACGATGGGGCTGGTGCAAAAAGGTCTCAATTCCTCGTTACGCTTGGAAGGTATTGTCGTTACAATGTTCGACAGCCGCAATCGGCTATCGCATCAGGTTGTGGAAGAGATCCGCGCTCATTTCCCCGACAAGCTGTTTCGCACCATCATTCGTCGCAACGTGCGACTCAGTGAGAGCCCAAGCTACGGCAAACCGATCTGTTTATACGACCCGAGCTCAACGGGCGCACAAGACTATCGAGATCTAGCGAAGGAGTTAATTAGCCGTGGAGAACACAATGTCAACGCAGAAAAAGGGATTGGGGAGAGGTCTTAGCGCGCTGATTTCAACCGCCGCCGAACCGACGGTTGAGAACCGCGGAGAGCGTACGACGCTCGAGGTCGCCGTCGATCGAATCACGCCGAGTCCGTTTCAGCCGCGGCGCACTTTCGACGAAGCGAAAATCGACGAGCTCGCGTCATCGATTCGCAATCAAGGCATCATTCAGCCCCTGGTTGTCCGACCCAAGGGCGATGGTTTTGAGTTGATCGCCGGCGAGCGCCGCTGGCGCGCCGCGATGAAGGCGGGATTAAACCGAGTGCCAGTGGTAGTCCGCGATGCCAGCGATCACGAAGCCTTGCAACTCGCCCTCGTGGAGAATCTCCAGCGCGAAGACCTAAATCCCATCGAAGAAGCCGGCGGTTATCGTCGCCTGCAGGAAGAATTTCACTGGAGCCAAGAAGAGATGGCCGATAAGGTCGGTAAAAGCCGTCCGGCGATTACTAATTCTCTCCGTCTACTCGCCTTGCCGGCTGAAGTGCAGCAGGAAGTTGCAGCGGGGAATCTACCCGCGGGTCAAGCCAGGGCGCTGCTGGGATTACACACTGAACCGCTGATCATCTCGGCATGTCGAGAGGTGATCGCAAAGGGTCTTTCGACACGTGAAACAGAAAAAATGGTTCGACTCTTGATTATGGGGCGTAAACGGCGGCGCCAAGTTCCGCTCGTCGATCCAGATCTAAAATCGATTGTCGAAGAGCTACAACGCACGCTCGGCACCCGAGTACGCCTCTTACCGAAGGCTCGATCGACAAAAGGCAAGATCGAGATTGAATACTACACGCTTCCCGACCTGGAGCGAATTTTTCAAACAATCACAAAACGTTCGCCAATTTCTTGAGCTTCTCCAATTAAACTCGTCCCTCGCAAGGTATCGACAAGATTCTTGGGATTGAGCGAAATCAACTCTCCAACAATGGCTTCAGTTCGCTCCAACTCGTCACTGGGGCCGAGCAGGTAAAATCATAGCAAACATAGGCTGTGGGTTTACCGTCGATCTGGGATTTTCCTTGCAGCAACGGCGAGATCTTGTCGAGTGACTGATTAGGATCAACAAGCTGCAAGACTCTGTTGGGCAAGTAAAGCTTGTGAATTTCCTGCACCAGCGCCCTAGTCTCAGGATCGCTGGTTTTGCCAACTAACACGATTTCTTTTGGCCTGTTCAAGTAAAAATCCAGAGCGCAAAGCATATGAGCGAAACCGAAGGGTTGGCTCTCCATCGCTTCATAATAGCAGCGTAACACCTTCTCGGCACGCTTCCTGTAATCGTCATTACCGGTGATATGAAAAAGCCGGAGCAGCAATTGTGTTGCCATCGCGTTGCCCGAGGGAACTGAACCGTCGAAAGCCGGCTTCGTGCGGCTGATCAGCGGCTCATGAGAGGTACCCGTGTAAAAGAACCCGCCGTCTTTCTCGTCCCAAAATTCACGTACCATGATGTCGGTCAGTTGAATCGATCGATCAAGAGCCGATCGCTCGAAGGTCGCTTCATAGACATCGAGCAGGCCGATCGCCACAAAGACACAATCATCGAGGTATCCGAGCAGTTTGGCCTGGCCGTCTTTGTAGGTGTGCAACAAGAAACCGTCGCGGAACATCTTGTTGAAGATGAATTCGATCGTTCGATTCACGGCTTCGATACATGCCGTGGAATTGAACACTTTGATCGCCTCGGCGAGTCCTGAAAGCGCCAGACCGTTCCATGCGGCGATGATTTTTTCGTCGCGGAAGGGCTTGACGCGTTTCTCCCGCTCGGTGAAAAGTTTTTGCTTCGCATCGGCGACGATCGCGTCGATCTCGGCGCGATCCTTGCGGAACAGCTTACTCGCTTGCTCGATCGTCAGAATCGGATGAAGAATATTTTTCTCTTCGAAATTTCCCTGATCGCTGACATCATAAATGCGGCAGAAAATCTCGCCGTTCTCTGCGCCGATTAAACGGTTGATTTCTTCCGTTGTCCAAACGAAGAATTTCCCTTCTTCTCCTTCGCTGTCGGCATCCTGGGTCGAATAGAAGCCACCTTCGGAATGGAGCATCTCGCGGAGCAGATAGCCAGCGGTTTCCTCGACGACTGATTTGAAAAGCGGCTCCTGGGTGATCATGTACGCCTGAGAATAAATGCGTAGGAGCTGGGCGTTGTCGTAGAGCATTTTTTCGAAGTGAGGCACCAACCATTTCGCGTCGACCGAGTAGCGATGAAAACCGCCACCCAGATGATCGTAAATTCCGCCTTGCGCCATCTTCACCAGTGTGTGAGTCACCATTTCAAGGTAACGTTCGCTCTTCGACTGATGAAAGTGGCGCAGGAAAAGTTCGTAGACGCCGGCATTGGGAAATTTCGGCGCTTGGCCCAAGCCACCATGATCCGAGTCATAGGCACGGGCAATTTTGTCAGAGCTGTCGCCGATAATTCCGGGCGGAAAATTTCGCTCCGTCGGGTGCGACTCCGACATGCGCTGGAGAGCGGCGAGGATTTGGGTCACGCTTTTCTCGACGTCCGCGGGGCGCTCGCGATAGGCTTGGGAGACGCCCATCAGGATTTTTGGAAACCCCGGCATTCCTTGCCGGTCTTCCGGAGGAAAATAAGTGCCGCCGTAAAACGGTTTGCCGTCGGGAGTGAGAAACATCGTCATCGGCCAGCCGCCACGGCCGGTGAGCATCTGCACCGCGTTCATATAGATCTCGTCCAAATCGGGCCGTTCTTCGCGATCGACTTTGATGCTAACAAATAGCTCGTTCATCAGCGCCGCGATTTTCTCATCCTCGAATGACTCGCGCTCCATTACGTGACACCAATGGCAAGCGGAGTAGCCGATGCTTAAAAGAACGGGTTTGTTCTCGCTCTTCGCTTTGTCGAACGCTTCCGCGCCCCACGGATGCCAATCGACGGGGTTATGGGCATGCTGGAGCAGGTAGGGACTGGTTTCGTGAATCAGGCGATTCGTGTGTTTCGGCTCCATCGCATCACGACCTTCCTAGGAAAGCTAGATTCACGCTAACACAAACGGCGAACGGTCGATACCGAGCGGAAAGAATTTGCAGCAGTAGAAGGAAGAAGAAGTGCTAGACGTCTGCCTTATGCAGAAAATGCTCCCAGGCCCGTTCCGTGGAAGCCGGCTTAAAAGTGCGCTTGGCGATTCTTTCGGCTTCAGTCTGCGAGACGAACTTGGGCTCGCCGAGCTTCATCGCTTCGACTTGAAGCCGTGCTGATTCTTCCAGATAAAGTGCCAGCATGCAGACCTCACGAATTGACTGACCGACCACCACCGCGCCGTGGCCGCGCAGTATCACGGCTTTCGCCGGCCCTAATAGATTTGCTATCTCCACGGCACGCTCCGGCGACTCGACCTGGCCAGTGCCTTCGAAGACAGGTACGCCCTCGTAGAAGATCGCGCTGTAGTTGTGCATGGGCCTGACAGTTTGACCGACGACGCTCAGCAAGATCACCGCGGGAGAATGGAAGTGAATGACCGAACTGACGTCTTCTCTGGCCTTGTAGATCGCTTGATGAAGAGTCGATTGGGGCACGACTTTATTGAAGTCAACGATAAATAGCTCGGTCGCCTTTACAAGTGCGGGACTCTTGCGCGGCATGAAAAGCATGTTCTTGCCATCACCAACTCGTGCGCTCAGATGGGCGAAGGCATCGCTCAGTCCTTCGCGGTAAATGATTCTCAGCGCCGAAATGAAATCTCTTTTCACGGCGGCAAGGTTTTTATCCTGCTGCTTCATGATCGCTCCTTCGACGACGTTTCGTCGCTTTCGGATCAACGGACCTTCATATCAAAGGCGACCGGACCCTTCTCTCCTTTTCTGGTCTGAAATTGCACCGTGTCCCCTTCGTTAAAATCTTCCAGCTGAGTGCGCGGTGCGAGACTGCCTCGGTGAAAAAACACATCTTCGCTGCCATCATCGGGAGCGATGAAGCCAAAGCCCTTTTGCCTAATGATTTTTTTAATCGTTCCGGTCATAAATCAACGCCTCCTGTCGTTATCGGGATCGCTATGACGCAATCGGTTCGCCGCGAGCCTTGACAATGCCGAGCGAGCTCCCTACGTTGAGTGGTTCTTAGCTTCATACAACCAAAACCCGCTTGAGTTCAATTCTTTATTATATCTCCGGCCACGGCTACGGCCACGCGATGCGTTCGAATCAGGTTATCCGTGCTTTGAGGAGGGCAAGACCTGATCTGCAGATTCACGTACGCAGCACGGCTCCAAATTGGCTGTTCCACGATCCTGTTTTCCCGGTTTCGCATACCAGTCGCTCGATAGACGTGGGCATTATCCAGCCAAACAGCTTAGAGATGGATCTCCAAGGCACCTTGCTAGCGTGCCGGGCTCTGCACGACGCCCTGCCGGGGATCATGGCGCAAGAAATCGCGTTTGTCAGGGACGAGCAGATTGCGGTGATCGTCGGCGATATTCCACCCGCCTGTTTCGAAATCGCCGCGCGGGCAAAAATCCCGTCAGTGGCAATCACCAATTTCACTTGGGACGTTATTTACAGTGCCTACGTCGACCGCCACCGCGACTTTTTGTCTTTAATCACTGAAATGAGAGGCTTCTACGAAAAAGCGAGCCTCGCGTTGACTCTTCCCTATCCGTGCGACATGAGCGTGTTTCCGAGGTGTCAAGCGATCCCTTGGGTCACCCGTGTTTCCCGATTGACCAAAGAGCAGGCAAGACGCGAGTTTAATCTGCCCCAATCTGCGACCATTGTTCTTTTAAGTTTTGGCGGCATGGGACTCAATTCCCTACCCTGGGATAGACTCAAAGGGCTCAAGGACTTCTTTTTCGTCACTACGGGTCCAGCCGAAGTGTCTCGCGGTAATCTGCTCGTGCTCTCGGATGCGCAGCGGCACTATGAGGACTTGCTCCGCGGCGTCGACGTCATAGTAACCAAGCCGGGATATGGCATCGTCGCCGACGTGATCTCCCATCATGTGCCGATCCTCTACACTGACCGAGGCGAATTCCCGGAATATCCGAGACTAGTGGAAGCGTCACACGATTGTGCCACCGCGGAATATATTCCTCAGAGTGAATTACTGGCCGGCAACGTCGGACCTTACCTAAAGCGACTGCTGTCGAAAGCACCCAATTGGCCCAGGATTCCACTCTACGGTGCAGACGTGGCGGCACAAGAGATCCTGCGACTGTTAGAGGGCAATCACTAGTTGACAGCCTCTAACGATTCATCCAGACTTAAACTCGATCCCATGGCCGTCGAAAAAGTCATTCTAGCAAAGCCACGCGGTTTTTGTGCAGGCGTGGATATGGCAATCGAAACCGTTGAGCGCGCGCTGCAGAAGCATGGCGCTCCGGTCTATGTGTTCCATGAGATCGTTCATAATCAGCATGTGGTCTGGGGGTTCACCAACCGCGGTGTAAGATTCGTGCAATCTATTGATGAGGTGCCCAGCGGAGCCAAGTTAGTTTTCAGCGCCCATGGCGTCTCGCCTGCAGTTTGGCAACAAGCGCGGCAAAAACAGCTCGAACTCCTCGTCGACGCGACCTGCCCGCTGGTCGATAAAGTCCATCGCGAAGTGCGCAAGTTCGTGGATCGAGGTTATTGGATCGTGCTCATTGGCCATCGCGAGCACGACGAGATCGTCGGCACGGGCGGCGAGGCGCCCGATCGCACGCGGGTCGTCGGTAGTGTGAGCGAAGCCAAGACCGTCGACGTTCCTGACCCACAAAAAGTCGTCGTGTTGACTCAAACGACGCTAAGCGTGGACGATACTCGGGAGATTATGGATGCTCTCAAGCAACGATTTCCTCAGATGATCACGCCGGCGAAGGAAGACATTTGCTACGCAACGCAAAACCGCCAGGACGCGGTGAAACAGCTGGCCAGAGAGGTTGACTTGGTTTTAGTCGTCGGCTCGCGCAACAGCGAGAACTCAAACCAACTCGTCAAGGTCGCTGTTTCGCTGGGAAAGCCGGCCTATCTCATCGACGATCAGCACGCGATCAGACCGGAGTGGCTGCAGGGAATTACGCGCGTCGGAATCACATCCGGGGCTTCGGTTCCGGATCAGTTGGTCCAAGGAACGGTGGAATATTTCACGCGGCATGGCGCTGAAGTCATTCAAGTCGGGCTGGTGGAAGAAAACGTCCATTTTGCCTTACCGGACGAAATCACCGCTATACCGTGACGCGGCGAACGATCTAACGAAAAATTGCCGGAGGTCTTATGGCTCGCATCGTCCATATCGCATTAAAGGTAGAAGATTTGGAGAGAACCACCCAGTTTTATGAGAATGTATTCGGCTTCAGAGAGATGGAAACCGCGCAGGTGAGGGACCATACCTCGCGGCACCTGAGCGACGGCGCCATCGACTTGGCGCTGATCAAGTATGATGCCGAAGAGTCGAAGGAATCGCTGGCGGCTGGACAGGGGCCGTGTATTCATCACTTCGCCATCGAGGTCGAAGACATCGAGAAGTACGCAGCTGAGATCGCCAAGTTCGGCTGCGAGATTATCAGCGATCCTGGCGTCATCCCGGTAAAATTCCGCGCGCCCGGCGGCACTGTGGCGGAAATTGTTCCGCAGGCTCGATACAAGAAACCCGCTGAGTAAGGTGACCCAACACCTATCATAACGAGCCTGTCCGAATTCGCTTCTTAATCTCTGCCGGCATTGCAACAATCCTGCGTCTGCGTGAACGCTCCGGCTCCGTTTTCGATCCACCGCTCAAAAAAAGAATCTTTCGGGGATTCCTATGCCTACAGAGTTATGCTAGAAGAAGGCGCCGATAATTTTTTATAAGGAGCGTGTGCCATGTCGTTGCACGTAAAAGAGGCGGATGTGCCCAAACGCCAAGTGGTTCGCACGGGAGTAGAAGGCGAAGGCGCGATGGTTGTCAGACGGGGTTACGGCAACGAGTGCAGCCTCATGCACGCTATTAGAGCATCGGGCTATCACACCACGCCACATGCGCACGAGGCGGAGCAGATCAACTACGTACTCGAAGGCGAAATCTGGTTTTTTGTCGAGGAGCGCGGCTTCCTTTGTAAAGCAGGAGATTTCCACCGCATTCCTTCCCAGAAAATTCACTGGGCGTGGAACCGATCCGACACCGATGCCATTGTAGTCGAGGCTCATTCTCCAGCGCTGGTCGCGGGCAAGCTCCAGCAGACGTCTATCGGCCTATTCGATGAAGCTGAAAATCCCCAGATGAGGCCGCCGAGCGAAAATAACTTCGTGCCCTACGATTGGCAGAGCGTGGAGCGAAAGATCTTTGGCTAGCCTTCGGTCGGATATCGCCAGCCTGATGCTTTTGCCCATTGAACCTCGCGGGGTCCGCGTCCACGAAATTCGAATCTACGCTTGAGAGCAGCTAACAAGCTTTCCGATATCAAAAAAATTACCTCCCGTAGCATCAGTGCTCTTGCAAGAATCTCCGATAGGATTTATGCCCACGACTCGCATCCGAGTATTTTGTGGCGCGAGATAAAGGTAATCTAATTTCCGGGGCTTGCCTCGCTGCTTTCGGGATCTATGTGATCTCGGTGGCGTCCAAACTGCCCTATGTCTCTGAGGTCGGTCCGGGATCCGGATTTTTTCCGCTCTGGCTTGGCATCGGGCTGGTGCTTTTTGCGTCAGGTTTAATGTTCGGATCCTTCGCGTCTTCCGGGAGCCGAGCCAAGAATGAATCACAATCGTGGAAAACATCCGCCCGAGCCTTGGCCGGCTGGTTGGCAATGATGATTGCGGTCGCACTGCTCGGCCGCATCGGTTTTGCTTTGAGCTTCGTAATTCTAACGATGTTCTTGATTGTTGCTTTGGACCGCCGCCCGGCTAGGCTCGCCGTTGCCGTCGGTATCGGTCTCGCCGTGGCATTCCATTTGATTTTTGTCATCGCCCTTGATGTTACTTTGCCGGTCGGCCCGTGGGGATTTTGAGTTGATCTAAGACAACTGAAGACATGGACGCCTTGGGAAATCTCCTGCTCGGCTTTTCCGTCGCGCTAACCCCAATTAATCTATTTTGGTGTTTGGTCGGTGTGGTTCTCGGGACTGTCGTCGGCGTGTTGCCGGGGTTGGGGCCGGCGGCCACGATCGCGATGTTGCTTCCGCTCACGCTCAAGATGGATCACACCACAGCGATTATCGCGCTAGCCGGGATTTTTTATGGAGCGCGATACGGCGGCTCAACCACCTCGATTCTCCTCAACATACCTGGGGAGTCATCCTCCGTGGTTACCTGCCTGGACGGCTATCAGATGGCGCGCCAAGGGAGAGCGGGAGCGGCGTTGGGAATTTCGGCAATTTCTTCCTTTATCGCCGGAACCGTGGGCGTGTTGGGATTGATGCTTATAGCGCCGCCTTTGGCTCGCTTCGCATTGCGCTTTGCTCCGCCAGAATATTTCGCCTTGATGGTTTTGGGCCTTGCCATGGTGGTTTTTCTGGCGGGCGAATCTATGGTCAAAGCCCTCCTGGCCATGCTCGTCGGTCTATGGATCGCAAGCATCGGCACTGATCTCTTTACCGCCGAATCACGGTTTACGTTCGGCCAGATGAAGCTGCTTGGCGGCGTCGATTTTATCGCTGCGACTGTCGGAATCTTTGCGATCGGCGAGGTCTTGGTTAACCTGGAGTCACAAGGGGGCGCTGAGATTTTCAAACTCTCAAAAGGTTTGAGAAACCTTTTCCCGACGCTGCAAGATCTGAAAGATTGCCGCTTTGCTTTCTTGAATGGCTCCGTCATCGGTTTCCTTATCGGCGCACTTCCCGGCGCCGGGGCTACAGTCGCGTCGTTCTTATCCTACGGTCTCGAAAAGGCAGTCTCGCGACACCCGGAAAAATTTGGCACTGGCGTGATCGAGGGCGTGGCAGCGCCCGAAGGCGCGAACAATGCCGATGCCGGCGGGGCATTAGTCCCATTGCTCACTCTAGGGATTCCGGGAGGTAACACCACAGCCATTCTACTGGGCGGTCTAATTCTCTGGGGGTATAAGCCTGGGCCGCTGCTCATCCAAGAGCACCCTGAGCTTTTTTGGGGCTTGGTGGCGAGCATGTACATCGGCAATGTCTTGCTGCTGGTTTTGAATCTACCTTTGGTTCCGTTGTTCGCGCAGATCTTGCGCCTTCCCTATTACGTTCTCTATCCGCTCATCATCGGGATATCTATTGTCGGCGTTTACAGCGTCAACAACAGCCTATTCGACGTGTGGATGATGGGGCTTTTCGGTTTGCTCGGGTATCTCATGCGCAAACTCGATTTCCCCGCCGCGGCGCTGATCTTGGGAATGGTGCTGGGGGACGGGCTCGAACGAGCGCTACGTCAATCGTTGATGATGTCACAGGGCGACATTCTGATCCTCGCCACACGTCCGATTTCTGGAACCTTGCTCTTTATCGCAGCGACGATCTTGTGTCTGCCGGCAATCCGTAAAGTGCGTTTCTGGCGAGTTGCTGCGGTTGAGCGTGAAGGCTGAAGATGATAGTTGCGGCTGATACATTCATGGCCAAAATATTCTGGGAGGCTTGATATATGAAGCATAGAGCCAGGTTATTTTCGATTATCGTCGTTGTGATCACGGCGGTGCCCTTGGGTTTCGCCGGGAGCCAGGAATTTAAGCCCAGCAAGCAGATCGAAGCCGTTGTTCATACCGGTCCCGGAGGAGGATCGGATCTGTTAGCGCGGGCGATCGCCGAACTGCTGCAAAAAGAAAAGCTCATCACGCAGCGAATGCAGGTGGTCAATAAGCCCGGCGGTGGCCCTGCCGTCGCGATGTCCTACCTCGCGGAAAAAAAGGGTGAGACCCACACCATCGGTTTTTTCACCGGTGTGTGGGTGACCAATCCGTTGACCACTGCCGAGGCGACGGTCACCGTAAAGGATTTGACTCCGATCGTCCGTCTAGTTTTGGAGCCGGCGGTCATCGCGGTCAAGGCGGATTCGCCTTACAAAAACATGAAAGACTTCATCGACGCGGCCAAGAAAAATCCAAAACAACTTGCCCAGTCCGGCGGCACGATAACTTCGCGGGATAATCTGATGCGCCTTTTGATTCAAAAAGCCACGGGCGCCCAGTGGAATTTCATTTCTTTTCCGAGTGGCGGCGAGCGAATCTCCAATCTTCTCGGCGGTCACGTGCAAATAATGGTGATCGAACCGCAAGAGGCCGGCGAGCAGATTCGCGCGGGGAATTTGCGGGTGATCGCTTCTCTGACTGAAAAGCGGCTCGCGTCATTGCCCAATGTCCCGACCATCAAGGAACAAGGCATCGATGTTCCGCTCATTCCGCAGGCCCGCGGTGTCGTGGCGCCGCCGGGAGTATCGCGGGAAGTGGTTCAATACTGGGAAGGAGTTTTCGACCGCTTTGAGAAAACCGCGACGTGGAAGCAGTACTTGGAGCAAAATCAGTTTGAGGACGGTTATCTCAAGGGACCGCCGCTCAGCAAGTTTTTCGACGATCTGACAGTTCAGATGCGTGACGTGCTCAAAGAGGCCGGCGCCAAGGTCGTGCGCTAATTTTTTATGAACTCTACGCGACGCCTCGCGCGTTTTGCGCTCGAGCTGAATTATCGGCAGATCCCCGCAGCGGTGATCGATCGAGCCAAGAGCTGTATCTTAGACACTCTGGCGGTTTGCTTATATGGATCGACGAAGCCGTGGAGCAAGACCGTTAGTGAATTCGTTCGCGACTCGGCTCTTCGCGGCCGTTCTACGGTTGTGGGAGAGAGCTGGGCGGCGCAGCCGGCACAAGCAACACTGGCGAATGGAGCGATGGCACATGCTTTTGAGCTCGACAATGTGCGCCAACCGGGAGCGGGCGTTCATCCCGGAGCAACGGCGTTCCTTCCCGCCTTCGCAATGGCGGAAGAAAAGCAAGTTGATGGCAAAAGATTGCTTACCGCATTTGTCGCCGCCTGCGAGGTGATGTCGCGCATCGGCGTCGCCGCGGGGAATTCCCTTGAGAAGCGAGGTTTTCACGCGCCTGGGTTGACCGGTACTTTTGGCGCTGCGGTCGCTGCAGGTCGGCTTTTGGGTCTCAACGAGCGCAAGATGGTCAACGCCCTCGGCATCGCCGGCTCGTACTCCGGTGGATTGATCGAATTTTCCCGTTGCCAGGAGGGAGCCATGGTCAAACGGCTCCATCTCGGTAAAGCCGCGGAGGGAGGCGTGACAGCGGCACTGCTGGCCAGCAGAGGCTTCGCCGGACCGGAAACCGTTCTCGAAGGAAAGTTTGGATTCTGCCAGACATATTCCGATTCGCCTAAGCTTTCCTATCTCACCTACCGCCTGGGACGCGAATTCGAGAGCATGAATATTTGTATCAAGCGTTGCGCCTGCCACATTAACGCCCATGCGCCGATCGAAGCGCTGCAAAAATTGCGGGAACAGATAAAATTCAATCCGGAAGATGTTCGGGAAATCGTCATCGGTGGGATCGAAAAATTAATCACCCATCACGCCATCTATCAGCCCAAAGATTTGATGATGGCGCAGTACAGCATTCCCTTTTGCGTCGCGCTGAGTCTTTATTTTGATCCGACCGATCCGGACTCGTTTGACGAGAAGAAGCTCAAGGATAAAAAGATTCTTGCGATGATGCGTAAGGTTCGGCTCAAAGTCGACCATGAGATCGAACAGAAAGGCTGGGACCGCGCAGCGCGTGTGACCATCGGTCTAGCAAAGAAACAGCGCCACTCGGCACTGGTCGTCCATTTCAAAGGAACCCCGAAAAACCCCATGAGTCAGTTAGAAGTCGAAAACAAGGCCCGCAAGTTGACCCGCGCGATTTTGTCCGGGCGGCAGCTGGAGCGTTTGGTCGAGTCCGTCGAGAATTTAGAGAAAATCGGTGATGTTTCGCGGATAGGAGAATTCCTCCGAAGTGAATGATGAAAATCGTCGCCATTGATACCTATCCACTGATACTGCCAGTCAAAGAAATTTACGGCGGCGCCGCGGGCTTCCTCGAGGATTGTCGTTCGTTAATCGTTCGGGTGGAAATGGAGAATGGCATCGAAGGTTGGGGCGAGGGCACCCAGGGGCGGCCGGGCAATACTTACGAGACCTTGGAAACGATGGAGATCATGGTGCAAAATTATTTCGCGCCCGCGCTCATCGGTATGGACCTCGAAGAAACGGGCACTGTTCTGAGTAAACTTCATCGAGTTCGTTACGGCCACCCGATCGCAAAAGCGGCCATCGAGACGGCACTCTTCGATGCCTTGGGCAAATTGTATCGGGTGCCGCTTTGTCGCTTTTTCGGCGGACCCTATCGACGCGAGATTGAGCTAGTGGGTGGACTGGGGATCGATCTAGGTCCGGAAACGATCGGCCCACGCGCCGGTCAACTCAAGCAAGAGGGCTTTCAGGCTTTCAAAATCAAAATCGGCCAGGAAGATCATCAAAAAGATATCGAACGAGTCCGCGCCGTCCGCCAAGCAGTCGGTGCTGCAGCGTCGATCCGAGTCGACGGCAATGCTTCGTATTCTTTCACTGACGCTCGTCGGATCTTGAACGAACTGAGTCAATTTCACATCACGGATGCTGAGCAGCCGCTCGCGCGAGGCGATCTCCGAAGCCTCGCCGAACTGCGTCGCACGGTCGGTATTCCCATCGCTGCGCAGGAAAGCGTGAGCTCGCCGGAAGAGGCGCTGGCCGTGCTGGAAGAGCAAGCCGCGGATCTTTTGAAGATCAAGCTCACGCATATCGGAGGATTTCAAAGGGGGTTCGAGGTCGCGGCGGTCGTCGGCGCCAAGGGACTTCCGGTTGTCATCGGCCAGGGCAGCGCATGCACGACGATACTTTCCGCCGCCGAAATGCAGCTTCACTGCGCGTTAAAGAATGGCCAACCGGGCGGCGAAATGACCGGTTTCATGCGGCTCGGCGAGCAAAATGTTTTTAGTCCCATCTCTATGACTCGCAGTAAAGCGTATCCGTCTATGACGGCGGGACATGGGATCGAAGTCGACAAGGAAAAGCTCAAACGTTTGGCAAAACGAAACCTAAATGACCCAATTTATTCGCCGGCGGATCGATCTGCATAATAATTATGCGATTGCCTAATCTTGAGGCGTTATATTTTCCAAAGATTTCCCTATTCTTCAAGTTAACTATCGAAAAAATCTAAGATTAAAGTGCTCTGTCCGATGGCATATACGTTGCTCTAACCTGCGCAGACTGCCTTAAATTCTACTTAACTGCTTAATTATTGCGCAGATGGAAGGAGCAATGTTATGAAGAACCAAGGAACGAAAACCTGCCTGATGCTCTTTTTGGTCTTATTTTTATTTTGGTTGTCAATCCCACCGGGCACGTTTGCTCAGGGTGTTACTGAAACCACGCCCACGGCACCTGCCGTCACGCCGCCGCCGAGCGGGGTGCCAAGCCCAGCCCCACCTGTAGCTGCGGCTCAACCCAAGATTGACAAAGGCGACACCGCATGGATGCTCACATCGTCGGCATTGGTGCTGATGATGACCATTCCAGGATTGTTTCTCTTTTACGGTGGTTTGGTTCGACGAAGAAACGTCCTGGGAACAATCATGCACAGCTTCATCATTGTCGCTGTGATCACGATACAGTGGGCGCTGTGGGGCTACAGCCTTGCATTCGGGCCAGACAGCGGCAGTGGATGGATCGGAAGCCTGGATTGGATTGGACTAAACGGAGTCGGTCCGGAGCCCAATGCTGATTACGCTGCGACCATTCCGCACGCGGCTTTTATGATCTACCAGATGATGTTTGCAATAATTACTCCGGCTTTGATCACAGGCGCGTTTGCGGAGCGTATAAAATTCAGTTCCTTTTTGGTTTTCATAATTCTTTGGGCAACGTTTATATACGATCCACTCGCCCACTGGGTGTGGGGAGTCAAGGGTTTGCTGCGAGAAATGGGCGCGTTGGATTTTGCCGGCGGTACGGTCGTCCACATCAGTTCAGGAGCCTCCGCTCTTGTGGCAGCAATTATGTTTGGCAAGCGGATCGGCTACGGCCAGGAGGCGATGCCGCCACACAATCTACCGTTTAGCGTGATCGGTGCTGCTCTCTTGTGGGTCGGCTGGTTTGGTTTCAACGCCGGCAGCGCCCTGGCGGCGGATGGCTTGGCGACATCGGCATTCGTGGCTACTCATATCGCGACCGCAGCAGCCGTCTTGGCATGGCTCGCGATGGATTGGATCCTCAGAGGGAAGCCGACAGTTCTGGGCGCCGCCAGCGGCGCGGTAGCGGGACTTGTTGCGATTACTCCAGCAGCGGGATTCGTCGGACCGATTTCAGCCATCTGGATCGGCATCGGTGGCGGTATTCTCTGTTCCATCGCTTGTAGTTTGAAACCTCAACTCGGTTACGATGATTCCTTGGACGTTGTCGGCGTGCACGGGGTGGGCGGAACGTGGGGAGCGCTGGCGACAGGCTTGTTTGCCTCCAAGGCAGTAAATGCAGCGGGCAACGATGGTCTCTTCTTCGGCAATCCGGGGCAGCTTTGGACGCAGTTTATTGCGGTCGTTTTCACCTTGATACTGGCGATCGTGGGGACGTTCATCATTCTTTCAATAGTGAAGGCGATTATTGGATTGAGAGTTGCCGACGACGAGGAGCGAGTGGGTCTAGATCTGAGCCAACATAACGAGCGTGCATATGAATAGCGCAGTTGGAGTGGCCGTTCACGAAAGAATGTGATAACAAAATTCAGTTTCCGATTTACTTTCACCAAATAAGAGAGGAGCAGTTAGATGAGCGTCAAAGACGCCTTAGAAATGGCGAAGAAAAACAAAGCGGAGATCGTGGATTTAAAGTTTGTTGATGTGCCGGGGTTGTGGCAGCATTTTTCGATACCGGCCACGGAGCTATCAGCCGAGATCTTCGAAGAGGGGCTAGGATTTGACGGTTCCAGCATCCGAGGATTTCAATCGATCGACGAATCCGACATGATTCTGCTTCCCGATCCCGACACCGCGATGATGGACCCCTTCAGCGAGCACCTGACCATAAGCTTTGTGTGTAACGTCATCGATGCCGTCACCCGCGAGCCCTACAGCAGGGATCCGCGGTATGTGGCACAGAAGGCCGAGAAGTATTTAAAGTCCACCGGCATTGCGGATACCAGTTACTGGGGGCCCGAGATCGAGTTTTTCATTTTTGACAGCATCCGCTTCGACCAGAACCACCATGAGGGGTACTACCATATTGATTCGATTGAAGGGTTTTGGAACTCGGGGGCCAACAACGGGCCCAATCTAGGCAATAAAATCCGCTACAAAGAAGGCTATTTTCCCGTTCCTCCGATGGATCAATACCAAGACCTTCGCTCCGAGATGGTGCTCAATCTAGAGAAGTGCGGGGTCAAAATCGAAGTGCACCATCACGAGGTAGGCACGGCGGGCCAGACCGAGATCGACATGCGCTTTACCACGCTGACCAAGATGGCCGACCAAGTGTTGCTCTACAAGTATGTGATTAAAAACACCGCCAGGAGAAGAAGCAAGGTGGTCACCGTCATGCCCAAGCCGCTGTTTCAAGACAACGGCTCCGGCATGCACACCCACCAGAGTCTGTGGAAAGCCGGCAAGAACATCTTCTACGACAAAAAAGGCTACGGGCTGATCAGTGACACGGCGCGGTATTACATTGGCGGTTTGCTCAAGCATGCCCACGCGTTATGCGGTTTTATCGCCCCCACGACCAATTCTTACCGGAGACTAGTCCCCGGCTACGAAGCGCCGATTAACTTGGTTTATTCTGCCAGAAACCGCAGCGCCTGTGTGAGAATACCGATGTACTCCACCAGTGAGAAGGCCAAGCGGTTAGAGTTTAGGACTCCCGATCCGAGCTGCAATCCCTACTTTGCCTTTCCGGCCATGCTGATGGCAGGCTTGGATGGGATTAGAAACAAGACCGAGCCGCCCAAGCCGATCGACAAGAACTTATACGAGCTAGAGCCCGAAGAGGCGGCCAAGGTGAAATCGATGCCGGGGTCCTTAGACCAAGCCTTGGATGCCTTGGAGAAGGATCATGACTTTCTGTTAAAGGGAGATGTGTTTACCAAGGACGTGATCGAGACCTGGCTGGAG
>DASPXM010000182.1:0-5520 GCA_035637295.1 Verrucomicrobiia bacterium | reverse complement strand
ATGTTCTCGGCTGCGGCGGCCGAGGATGCGATGGCGAGCAATAGAAAAAGGCAACAGTACGTTAGTTTGCGAAATCCGTCTGATATTAATTCAGAAATCATTCCAGGCAACCCCGGATCAAAGGACGGGGTCAGCGCGACGCGGAATCCAGGACCCCGTCTTTGTCTCCCCCTTAGCAAAGGGGGAGATTTAGTGGGGGTTGGATACCCGCTGGAGTTTATCCTGAGCAAGGTCGAGGGACCGATATGACGGCACGGGCAGTCGCAGAATTCTTTGAAGGATCGGGCCATCTAAAATCCAACCGATTACGAGACCCGCTGTCCCGCTCGTTTGGCGCGCTCGATATATTCATCGGCGGTCTTTGGGCCGACATTGCCGATGAACGACAGCGTGTTGATTTCCTTGAATTTGGTTCCCATAACATCGCCTCCTTAGAGACTCTGCGTTTACTTGCTATGAGGTGGAACTTCGAATTTGCCCCAAGTCCGGGCCCACGCGGGGCGAAAGCTGTCCTCGGTGACGGCGGCATTCGAGTAGCCGGCATCGACGTAGAGGCTCTCGCCGGCGACAAAATTCGAATCATCCGTGGCCAAAAAAATCGCCGCGCCGACAAGATCTTCAGGTTTGCCCAAGCGACCCATGGGAATGCGCCGCAGGCGCTCTCCCGCTTCCGCGCCAGTTCCCGAAAAATTATCCATCGGTCCGCTGACGAGCGAGTTCACGTTAACGCCATAGTATCCCAGCGCCTGGGCGATAGCGCGGGTCATCGAATCGATGCTGGAGTAGGCAGCGCTGTTACCCGCCGACTCGCCCGAACCGATGCGTGCATCAGTCGTCGAAAGATTGATAATTTTGCCGGAGCGTTGCTCGGCCATCTGCCGTCCGACCGCTTGGCAAGTAAGAAAGTAGGCTTTGGGCGCACGATCGAGACACTTGTTGAATACTTCGTCGGTCAACGTTAGGAAATTGCTTTCGGGCGTGATCCCCGAACAGTTGAGCAGGACATCGATGCGCCCGAACTCAGCGACGGCGCGCCTGACGATTTCCTCGACTTGAGATTTTTTGGTGACGTCGCACCGGAGCGGCAGAGCGCGCCGGCCGAGAGATCTAACTTGAGCGGCGAGCTGTTCTGCTTGACTCGCGTCGTCATCGACCACGACGCAATTTGCGCCTTCTCGGGCAAATCCCAAGGCGATGGCGGGAGCGCAAGGATTTTGCGCGCTGGTGATTAAGGCGATTTTGTCTTTTAGTCTCATTTAATGATCTGAGATGGATTGAACAGCGACAAGCTGTGTCTTACAAAAAGCCCATCTCAGAGTCAATCCGCTGCACTGCCGAGTTTGATCCGCTTGACGTGTGTTCATAGCGCCGATAAGGCGGGCTTGACAAAAGTCGTTCGTAGGAAGTACCAGTTGCTGTTCGTAATCAATACGATTAACTGTCGAGAGGATTTTGGTGTGAGAAAATTTCGCCACTTTTGTTTGCTAATTTCGTTGCCGTTTTGTCGCGGTCTCGTCCAAGCGGAAAACATCGTGGTCTCTCTGGTCACGCCGAGCGCGGCGTACATGGACCATTTCGTCGCCATCGAGAAAGGCTACTTCCGCGAGCAAAATCTCAATGTCGAATACATTCGAGCCGGCGGCGGGGTGGCGAAAACGACAATCAGTCCGGTAACATTTTTGATCCTTCCGTTAGCATCCGGTAGGCCGCTTGGGCGCTCAAGATCGCTTCCTGATAACGTTTCTCTTCAAGCTTCGACCAGGCTTCATCTAGCGAAGCATTGGCACGATCGACAATCGATTGGTCGTTGACCGGTTGTCGTTCTTGTACGGCCGCGAGCTCGCGCTCGACCACGCGCAGCACGGCAATCGCCTCATTGCTCGTGGGACCGCGCGCAACGGCGTCCCACTTGACGAGAGCAAGGACCACGATGAGAAGAACAATCGATGCGCAACACGTCACGAATGAAGGAACGTAGGCACCGGCGGGAGCAACGACTGTGCGCGGCCGCGCAACCTTGCGGCCGATTTTTGACGGCGGTTCGGCAGTCTGGGTCTTTTGCTTCACCCAAGACGCAAGTATCGACAAAAGTAAGACTCCGCCGATAACCGCCAAAGACATGTCGATGGGGATCTTGTAAACGTCGACGAGCAACATCTTGGCGCCAACAAAACAAAGGATGAAAGACAAGCCGACTTTCAGATAACTAAACATTTCCATGACTCCCGCGAGCATGAAGTAAAGCGCGCGTAGCCCCAGGATAGCAAAGACGTTCGATGTATAAACGATGAACGAGTCTTGCGTGATCGCGAAGATGGCGGGAATGGAGTCGACAGCGAAAATCACATCGGTGGTTTCGACGATGATCAATACCAGCATCAAAAGCGTGGCATGGAGTTTTCCTTCCTTGCGCACGAAGAAGCTCTGGCCGTGATAAGATTTATCGATCGGAACCCAACGCTCGAACAGACGCACGACGGGATTTTTTTCCGGCGCCAGCTTTTCATCGCCTTGAAGGAACATTTTGATTCCCGTGAGCACCAAGAAGCCGCCGAAAATGTAGATCATCCAGTGGAAGTTACTCAATAGGGCGGAGCCGGTAGCAATGAAAATCGCGCGCAGAATCAGCGCACCCAGAATGCCCCAGAACAAAACTCGATGTTGGTACTGAGCGGGCGTTCCGAAATATTGAAAGATCATCAAGAAGACAAAAAGATTGTCCACGCTCAGCGATTTTTCGATGACGTAACCGGTGAGAAATTCGAGGGCTTTTCCCTGGCCCCAATAGAAATAAATCCCGGTGTTGAAGAGCAGTGCCAGCGCGATCCAGATGACACTCCACGTCGAGGCTTCCTTGATCGATACCGCGTGCGCCTTGCGGTGAAAAACCCCCAAGTCGAGAGCGAGCATTCCCAGCACAAATACATTGAAAGCAATCCACAGTAACAAACGTTCCGAATCCATGATTCCATTCTCCTTTTGTTCGGCAAGAGTGCCCTCGGGCGTCTTCGCGCGGGCCGAGTGGGCAAAGCTTTTGAAGAGAACGGAAATGCTAGATCCGAAAGACTTGGAGAACGCTGTGCAGATGAACTGAAACAGGCGCCCGGAACAAAGAATGAATCGAAGAAACAGATCGACTGCCGTCGAGCGATCGCGCGACAATAATCCAAACACTGGGGAAATTCCGTGTGTTCTTTTTTTGCCGCGCGCGGGATCGTTTTGGAGCGACGGACGATCGAAGAGCTTTTTCTTCGCGCTCTTCAGATGCGGCATCCTCTTCGGCCGCCTCTTTTGCGTTCACTTGGGTTCGATGGGCTTCAGTCCCGAACGTGCCGAACACGAAGAATAGAGCGAAAGTCACGCCGATAAACGACCGTTTCATCGGCTCCAGGTTACCAATTGAAGACCTTAAGTCAATGCAGCGTTGCCCTTAACGGATGATGCAGTCCGTGGAGCAGTGACGACGGAACCCGAAGCGGCTTTCTACGCCTGCGCAAGCAGGACAAGCGTCCTGGGTTAGGACGATATGTTAATGACCGTCTAAGATGGCCCAATGCTTTCTTCGCCACCGAGCGGCTGTTTACCATGGTTACGGCCCGTTGAGTGGCGAGCCAATCTCAATGAAAAAACTACCGACTGGAAAGCCGTGTGCGGGAGAACCGCGCGCACGGTTCGGAGGGCGGGGACGGCGAAAGCCGTCGTCACCCCTATCGGGCGAAATTCTGACCGGGACCGCGAGAAAAACATTCGGAGGTGACAACTTTTGGGAAAATGATCTGTCCATATCCCAAAGCTACTACCGATGAGGGGCGTCTGCACAATGTGTTAGCGTTCGATCGTAAATCAATGATTGACACTATCAATACCGTTCAGTAATATTTCGAAACGCCGTCTTAGCATATGAGACAATTAAAAAAGACTCCTCCAGTGGAGGCAATCGCGACGCATCAACGAAAGTCCAAAGCTCCCGCGGATCGCTACCGGATTCACGTGATCGACCGAGCGGCACAGATTCTGGACAGTTTTGGCTTTGATCATCAAGAGCTGAGCGTCAGCGAAATCGGCGCCAAGACCGGTTTGCACCGCAGCACCGCTCACCGAATCTTGATGGCGCTTGAGTACAATGATCTTATTAAACAGAATCCCGACACCGGTAAGTACCATTTGGGGATCAAACTCTTTAAACTCGGACACCAGGCTGTCTCGCAATTGAACTTGCGGGAGATTTGTCGGCCGTTTTTGATGCGTATCATGAACGAGACCCAGGAAACCGTTCATCTCGCGGTATTGGATGACGATCAAGTGCTGTATTTAGATAAAGTCGAGGGTCCTCACGCGCTGCGCATGCCTTCCCGCGTCGGCCGACATATTCCCACGTATTGCACGTCTCTCGGCAAGGCGATGCTGTCGTGTTTGGACGATCACAAAGTGAAGAACATTTTCCGCAGTCGCGTTCTACGGTCCTACACCGTCAACACTGTCAAGACTCTCGATCGGTTGCTCACCGATCTGTGAGTCATCCGCAGGCGCGGATATTCCGTCGATAACGAAGAGATCGAGATCGGCCTGCGCTGCGTCGGCGCGCCGATCAAAGATCACACGGGTGCCATGGTCGGCGCGATTAGTACGGCCGCACCGTCCGCTCGTCTCGCCGCTCAAAAAATTCCCGGTGTCGGAAGGTTAGTCATGGCAGTCGCGGCGGAGATCTCGGAACAATTGGGTTACGAGAAACCCACAAAGGCCAAAGCGCAATGAGATTGGAGTGCTGACCGTGGAAGGACTAACTCAAGAGCAGATTCGAAAGGAAGCGCAGGAGCTTTATCGGGCTGAAAAAGACAAGATCGTGCTCCGCCCGTTCACCGAGAAATATCCGAAGATCGCTCCGGAAGAATCCTATCGAATTCAACTTGCGCTAATCGAAATGAAAAAAGCCGACGGCGCCAAGGTGGTGGGAAAAAAAATCGGCCTGACCAGCAAGGCGATGCAGAAGATGCTCAACGTCGATCAGCCGGATTACGGTCATATTTTGGACAACATGGTTTTGCCGGACGCGGCGGTTTTCCTAGCGGGCGAATTGATTCAGCCGAAGATCGAGCCGGAGATCGCGTTTATTCTCGACCGCGAACTGAAGGGGCCGGGTGTTACTCCCACCCAGGTTCTGGCCGCGACCCGGTTTGTCGTTCCGGCGCTGGAGATCATCGATAGCCGAATCGAGGGCTGGAAAATCAAGCTCTGCGACACCATCGCCGACAACGCCTCATCGGCGCGAGTCGTACTCGGCAACTCGCCAAAGCGCATCGAGGAGTTTGACCTCAAGCTTGTCGGAATGGTTCTCGAAAAAAACGGCGACATCGTACAGACAGGGGCTGGTGGCGCCGTTTTGGGTCATCCCGCGGTTGCCGTCGCATGGTTGGCCAATGCGGTGGGACAATTCGGCGTGAGTCTTGGCGCGGGGGAAATCGTCATGCCGGGGGCTCTTTGTGCGGCCACCGATGTGAGCGCGGGCGATTTGCTGCAAGC
>DASPXM010000181.1:0-6664 GCA_035637295.1 Verrucomicrobiia bacterium | reverse complement strand
TGAGCAGCATAAAATGGGTGTGACCGAAGATATCGTCCGCTTCGTCGACGAGAGCCGCTTTGACGCGTTGCCTGACGAGGTTGTGTTCAGGACAAAGACGCTGATCGCAGACGCTATTGGCACCATGCTCGCAGGCTCGTGCGAGGATGGCAGCCGAATCTTGCAGAAATATCTCAAGCAATCGGGCGGCCGCGAAGAGGCGACCGTCATTGCTGCGGGTTTCAAAGGCTGCGCCTCCGCAGCGGCGCTTGCCAACGCCGCCGCCGGCCATGCGCTCGATTTCGACAGCATCCAGCTTTCTTCCTGGCCGGGAACCGCTCATGGCATCCGCATCCATCCGACGGTTCCGGCACTGGCGGCGGCGATGGCAGTCGGAGAGCCGCGCGGTATCAGCGGTAAATTTCTTATTCTCGCATGTGTGGTCGGGATTGAAGTCGCGTCCCGCGTGACCGAAGCGATTCCGCCGGATTGCTACCAAGTCGCCTATCAATCTACTGCCACGATGGGCGGCCTTGGCGCGGCCGCGGCTGCGGGAAAAATCCTAGGGTTGGGTCAAGAGCAGCTTATGCGCGCCATGGGCTTGGCGGCGACTATGGCAGGCGGCCTGAGGGAAAACTTTGGCACGATGACCAAATCATTCCATTCCGGTCGCGCTGCCGAAGCAGGTGTTCTCACCACGGCGCTGGCCGAAAGCGGTTTCACTGCCGCCCCCAATATTCTGGAGGCGCACCGCGGTTTTTTTCTCGCGATGGGCGGGAAACACGATCCCAATCAGATCTCGGGCAAATTGGGCAGGCCATTTTTCCTCGAAGACCCCGGCTTGCACATTAAACGCTATCCCTGTGCCATTCTTACTCATCCATCCATCAAAGCCTTGATTGAACTGGCCCAAGCTCATGACCTCACCGCAGAGAAAATCAAGCGCCTGGATGTTGGTGTGAGCGAGGTGGTCACATCAACTCTCAATCACCCCGAGCCCAAGACGGGCCTGGAAGGAAAGTTCAGCGTGGCATTCCCGCTAGCGCTGGCGCTGCGAAAGCGCGACGTTGGTCTAAACGACTTCACGGATGAAAACGTGAACGATCCGAAGGTTCGCGCCGTGATGAATAAAATAACAGTGCGCACCGATCCGAAACTGCAAGAATCGGGAGGCAACGAGGTCACCGCAAAGCTCACCATCGAACTGGAGGACGGTCAGAGAATTGAGCGCTTGGCCACTCTGGAAAAGGGCCGGGCGCAGAAATGGATCAGTGAAAGTGAGCTTGAACGAAAGTTCCTCGCCTGCGCCGAGCGGATTCTTCCGGCGGATCGAGCGAAGCAGACGTTTGACATGCTTCTTCGGCTTGAGGTAGTGGAAAACATCAAGCCGCTGACCGAACTTGTCCGAATGAGTGTGTGACAGCCGGCGCGAAATCCCCATTTTTTTGTATAACGATGGATAGCAATATGCAGCGGCTGATACCGCGTTTTCGCTACGGTGTGATCAATCCGCGCGCGCCCGGGAAAGTACAGCGTGGGTTAAGCTACCAATTTTATCGTATCGTTCCATCCGACGTGATGGAGATAACTACCGGGCTCGGGCTCGATGACTACGCGCCGCACGCAGTTGAAAAAGCTATAAGTAATTATTGGGATTGTGTTGATGCGCTGGTGAAAGAGAAAGTTAACGTTATCATTCTGGGTGGTGTTCCTATTTCTGTACGGTTGGGGCGCACCCGGCTTCGAGAACTTCTCGTTGAGACCAAACAAAAAACCAATACTGGCGTCGACGCACCTCTGGAGGCGTTGATCGCTGCATTGAATCATCTCGGCTTAAAAACGATCGCCATTGGGAGCCGTTGGGCCGATGACGTCAACGACGCTATCATCCGTTACCTGAAAGATGGCGCCGTCGAGGTTGTCGGCATAACCAAGAGAAATCAATCGGCGGTGGACGCCGCCGCGATGTCTTTTGAAGATGGTTTGCAAACAGCTCTTGATGTTGGGAGCGAGGCTGCTCGCTTGGCGCCAGAGGCGGACGCGGTATTCGTCCCCGGCGCGGCCGCCATGAGCCTGCACGTGATCCCGGCCATCGAAGCGGAGTTCGGCAAGCCGACCTTTAACAACTTGAGTTTGGAAGTATGGAACAACCTTGTCCGTCCCGGAATAATTCCGCCAGTCCAAGGTTGGGGGCGCTTGCTTGTCAATGATCCCGGCCAAAACTAAAGTGAGGAGTCAAAAAATGACAGCAATACTTCGGCGCGCGATCTTGTTCGTCTCTGCGGTCAGCATAATTATTCTCATTCCGACGCGCGCCATCATTGCCGCCGACGTGTATCCGAATAAGCCCGTTCTTTTTATTACGCACAGCGGGCCGGGTGGTGGCATGGATACGATGCTGCGCCGCATCACCGACATCATGGCCAAAGAAAAACTGGTTTCCCAGCAGATGAGAGTCGAAAACGTTCAAGGCGGGAGCGGCGCGAAAGCGATGACAACTCTGGTGAAGCGCAAAGGCGACGATCACGTGTTGGCTGGGATGACTAGCGTCTGGGTGGCCGCGCCGCTTATCTCTTCGGACGTCAAAGTGAGCTACAAAGACATGACGCCCATCGTGCTGCTCGGATTGGATCCTAACCTTGTCGTGGTGCGCGCGGACTCTCCCTTCAAGACCATGAAGGAGCTGCTCGACTTCGCCAAGGCTAATCCTAATAAGGTCAAACAAGCGGGAGCTTCAGTCACCAGCACGCCGAACTTTGACCGGATCGCCATCGCTGAGGCCACCGGCGCGAACTGGGATTATGTGGCCTTTCCCAGCGGTGGTGAGGCGATTACCGCCGTATTGGGAGGGCATGTCAATCTAGTGATCGGCCAGCCCGCTGACATGGGAGGTCACTTAAGCGCCGGCGCCCTTCGAGCTCTCGCAAGTTTTTCAGAGTCTCGACTCGGTGGCTACCCCAATGTGCCGACGTTGCGCGAGCTCGGCATCACTGCACGGGTCTCGCGTGGCAGCGTGCGCGGCATCGTTGCACCGCCGGATATGCCAGCGACCGCGGTTCAATACTGGGAACAGGTTCTGCGTCGACTCACACAAACCCAGGGCTATCAGCACTTCAGCGCAGAGATCGAATTGTTCCCCAAATTTCTCACCAGCAAGGAATTCAAACAGTTCTTGGATGAGGAAACCGAAACCCTGACGAAGTCTCTCGCACGGATGGGCGAGTTAAAAAAGTAGGTCCTTAGCATTCACCGCAGAGACACTGAGTTCGCAGAGATTTTAATTTCAAACTCTCCCCTCCGCGTCCTCCGCGCCTCTGCGGTGCAATTTTCAAATTAAGGAGTCGGCTTTGGAACAAGCACTCGTGCTTGCGCAGTTTCTAGCGCAAACTGATTTTAACGATCTTCCTCACTCGGCGCTTCAGGCTGGGAAAAGGGGTGTCCTGGACTGTTTGGGAACCCGCCATCGGCGGAACCAATAGCCAGGCGGCTAACATGGCCATGCAATTAATTGATGAGGCGGGCGGGGCAGCGTAGGCAACGCTGTTGGCCCGCGGTAAACGCGCATCTCTGCGGGACGCTGTTCTGTTCAACGCCACGGCGGCGCACGCGCTCGACTACGATGACACGCTGAGTGCGCCGACCGCCATGGTGGCGCTGGCGATCGCTGAACAGCGCAGCCTGCCCGGGCGCGAGCTGCTGAGAAGTTATATCCTCGGTTTTGAGGTCGCCAGCCGAATCGCCCGCGCCATCGGCGGATGGGAAAACGCGCGTGGTTGGCACATGATGGGTGTCGCCGGAGTTTTTGGCGCGGCTACAGCCGCCTCTTTGTTGCTCAAACTGAACCCGCAGCAAATTATCGCAGCGCTCGGAGTTGCGGCCACTCAGTCATCGGGTCTGATGGCGATGCATGGGTTTTTGGCGAAGCCCTTCCACTCCGGCAAAGCCGCAGCCAACGGGGTCTTTGCCGCTCAGCTCGCGTTGCGTGGTTGCACCACCGGTCCGGCGCTCGAAGGTTCTCTGAGCGTGTCGCAGGCAATGGGCGGCACGGCAACTCCCGACTTGGCGCAAAAGCTTGGTGAGTCCTACGCCGTCCTGGAGAATCGCCTCAAACCGTTTCCTTGCGGCCGACTGGGGCACGGAGCGATCGAAGCAGCTCTGAAGGCGCGCTCCGCGCACAAGTTGACCGTCGAAGAAATTGTCTCTGTCCAAATGCATGTCGAGCCGCGGGCCCAATACCTTATGGGAAAAAGTGAACCTGAAAACGGCACCCAGTCAATGTTCAGTATCGCCCATGGGGTTGCCGCTGCGCTGCTCAACGGGCAGGCAGGTCCCGCTCAGTTCAGCGATGAGTCGGTTCGCGATCCCAAACTAAGAGATCTGCGCCGCCGCGTCGAAGTCGTTCCCGATCCGCAGTGCAAACCCGGCGAGGCAAAGATTACAGTTCAAACCAACAGCCGCGGACTTCTTGTATCGGAGGTTCCGATCCAAAAAGGTTACGCGGCAAATCCTCTTACCGACAATGACGTGAAAGAAAAATTTTTGTTTCTAGCCGAACCCGTTCTCGGACCAACCCCAGCGCAAAGAGCCGTGGACTTTGTTTACGGTCTGGAAACTCGCGATGATGCCGGCGAGCTGGCGCGGCTCTGCGCATAAGACCCTTCCCCATGACCCGCTCGGACCGCTGGATCGGCATTCTTTTTCTTCTCTTCGGATTTTTAGTTGTTCTCGAAGCGTCGAAGTTGGAGTTTACCAGCAGCTACGGCGCCGGCAGCGGTTTCTTTCCATTCTGGCTCGGCGTTGCGACCATCTTTAGCGCGATGATTATAATTTTATACGCCTGGCGCACTCCGTCCGACGATGATTCTCCGACTTCGATAATCTGGTCGATAAAAAAGCTCCTGGCACTCGGTGCGCTCCTGGGTTTCGTCTTTACTCTCGATCTTCTTGGTTTTGTTACCGGCTTCGCCTTTCTTGTCGCTTTCCTGCTCAAGCTGGAGGGAGAGAATTGGCGCAACGCCGTATCCGTGGCGCTCGCATCCGGAGTGGGTTTCCATCTTTTTTTCGTCCGCCTACTTTCTGTGGCGCTTCCCCTCGGTCCGCTCGGTTTTTGAAATGGACGTTCTGTCGAATCTTTTGCACGGCTTCCAAGTTGCTTTGTTGCCCGCCAATCTGCTGTTCTGCTTGGTCGGCGTAACGGTGGGAACTGTGGTTGGCATCCTGCCGGGGATCGGCACCACGGCTGCGGTGTCGATTCTCTTGCCGCTCACTTTTCGCATGGACCCGACAACGGCCATGATCATGCTCGCCGGTATCTACTACGGCACGAAGTACGGCGGTTCGACGACTTCCATTCTGGTCAATACGCCCGGGGAATCGTCTTCAGTCGTAACCTGTATCGATGGTTACCAAATGGCGCTGCAGGGGCGAGCTGGACCCGCTCTCGGAATTGCTGCCATTGCTTCATTCATTGCAGGTACTTTGGGGCTCATCGGGTTGATCGTGCTGGGTCCGTTGCTTACTAAGGTTGCCTTGAGCTTTGGTCCGCCGGAGTACTTCGCCCTGATGGCGATGGGCTTAACGACCGTCGCTTATCTGGCAGGTCGTTCCATGACGAAGGCCCTCCTGACGACGACTTTAGGCCTGCTTCTCTCGACCGTGGGATTCGATATTTTCACCGGCAAACTGCGCTTCACCTACAATCAGAGCGATCTCTCGGACGGCATCAGCTTTGTTGTCGTGGCCACCGGCCTGTTCGCCGTGGGCGAAGTCCTGTCCAATGTCGGCAGGTCTTCGTCCCAAATGGAAATGTTCCACGTTTCATCGCGACTTCGGGATCTGCTGCCGACCTGGCAAGATATGCGCGACTGTGTTGGCTCATTCATCCGTGGGACGTTGATCGGATTTGTCGTCGGTGTCCTGCCCGGCGCTGGATCATCGATCTCTTCTTTTCTCTCTTACGGGGTGGAGAAGCGCTTCTCTTCCCACCCCGAGCGCTTCGGCAAAGGTGCGATACAAGGTGTCGCCGGACCTGAAGGGGCAAACAACGCTGACACGGCGGGAGCCATGGTCCCCATGCTTAGTTTGGGCCTTCCCGGATCAGGCGGCACAGCGGTTCTCCTCGGAGCGCTGATTCTCTACGGCATCCAACCTGGGCCCTTGCTCTTTCAGCAGCAGCCAAAGCTTGTTTGGGGACTGATCGCCAGCATGTACGTCGGCAACGTCATGCTGCTCATTCTCAATCTCCCTTTGGTGCCGCTTTTTGCAAGCATGCTGCGTTTGCCTTATCGCTTTCTCTATCCGCTAATTCTCGGCTTCTGCTTTGTCGGAGTTTATAGCGTCCGGCAAAGTACGACCGACCTTTGGCTGCTGTTATTTTTCGGAGTGCTTGGCTACCTGTTTCGCATCTACGATTACCCGTCGGCGCCAATGGTTTTGGGGCTGGTCCTCGGACCTTTGATCGAGCGCGCGCTGCGCCAGTCGATGGTCCTGTCACAAGGAGACCCGACGATCTTTGTTACCCGTCCGATTTCTGCAAGCCTCATCATCGTCTCGATTATTTTGCTTGCTGCGCCTGTTATGCTGGCGTTCTTTGGAAGGAAAGAAATCCCGGGCGTCGAGGATTGAATGGGCAAATTCCAAGCACGAAACCTGTAGGGGCGACCGGCCGGTCGCCTCTTACACGCAA